>VGIE01000007.1 GCA_016867955.1 Betaproteobacteria bacterium | reverse complement strand
CGGTGTTGAACTCGAGGGCATCGACTATCTGGCCGCTCACGACGACCAGGGGCTCCCAGCCGGGCGTGGCGCCGGCGTCTACGAGGCGGAACTCGGGGTCGGATATGGCTTCGGCAATGCCCAGCAAGATGGGCATGTACTCGGGCCGGCAGCCGGCCATCACGCCGTTCACCGCCACCGACCACACCGTGGCCTCGCGGAACTCCGGCGGCAGCACCCCGATCACCTCACCCGGGTCGCGGTCCGTCCATGCCAGGAAGGCCTCCACCTTGGCCTTGGTCGGCGGCACGATCGGCAGTCCGTCCGACCATTCCCGCGCATCGAAGTATTCCTGAACCTCGTCCAGCGTGCCGCTGAACACCAGGTCGCGCGGGCCCGGTTCGGCCTCGTCGGCCGCCGACTGCGTGGTGTTGGTCGACAGCGCCTCCACCACCGCAGGCACCACGCTGTTCCAGACCTTGTCGGCCAGCGTGTCGGCCGAGTCCATCGGGATGACCCCCGGATACTCGGCAATGCTGATGTCGGGCACGCCCATGGCGCGCGCCGTGGCCTTGGCCTGCTTCATGAACCCGGTGGACACGATGGCCACCCCGGGGACTCCGGTTTCCTCGGCGATCTTGGTTGCCCGCAACACGGCGGGCGTGCAGCTCCCTCAGGCCCCGACGCCGACGACGACGGCGTCGACCTTCTCGGCTTTCAGCCGCCCCGGCAGGGCCGCCAGCATCTCGCGCTCGTCATGCCCGTGGGCATTGCCGAAGGCGGTATAGGGCACGAACTCGCTACCCGGATACTTCTCGGCCAGTCCGGCCTGGATCAGCGGGAACATGTGGTCGCCGCGGAAAACGTAGTCCCAGACGAAGCCGATGCGCTTGGCTTTGGTGTCGGCAAAGCGCGCGTTCATCGCCACGCCCTTTTCCGTCGACCGCGCCAGCGGCCAGTGGACGTCGTAGGTGATGCTGTTCTCGTTCATTGCGCGCTCCCATTGCCTGTCTTCACATGCTATTGCAGCTGTTCCTGCATCGACAAAAGAGTACCACGACCCCGCGGTCCGACTCGCATTGAGGATTGCAACACGCCGACAAAGGAAGCGCATCGGGAAGTGCGTTCGCCGGGCCTGCCTTTGCCTCGGCGGCGATCGCGCCTGCCGCGTAGTCGCCGGCCCGAATGCAGGCGGCCGGGTGTCCGCGGGCAACAGCATCCACCAACCGTCACGCAGCGTCACGTGGCGTCAAGCGGCCCCGCA
The DNA here is from genome assembly GCA_016867955.1 of Betaproteobacteria bacterium. Taxonomy (GTDB): domain Bacteria; phylum Pseudomonadota; class Gammaproteobacteria; order Burkholderiales; family SG8-39; genus CAIYPG01. The sequence goes on along the minus strand of VGIE01000007.1, from coordinate 16,768 downwards.
GGGAGGCTGTTAGTGAGAGAATTCCCGCCTCATTTCACTCTGCAGGTCGCAACTCATGGCCCAATACGTCTACACCATGCGCCGGGTCGGGAAGATCGTTCCTCCCAAGCGCACCATCATCAAGAACATCTCGCTGAACTTCTTCCCCGGCGCCAAGATCGGCGTCCTCGGCCTGAACGGATCGGGGAAGTCGACGCTGCTGCGCATCATGGCGGGAGAGGACAAGGACTTCGAGGGCGAAGTGGTGCCCATGCCGAACATGAAGATCGGCTACCTGCCGCAGGAACCCAAGCTGGATGCCGACAAGACCGTTCGCGAGATCGTCGAGGAGGGCCTCGGCGACGTGTTCACGGCGAAGAAGCGGCTGGAGGAGGTCTACGCGGCATACGCCGAGCCCGACGCCGACTTCGACAAGCTGGCGGCCGAGCAGGCCGAACTGGAGGCCATTGTCAACGCCTCGCACGCCGACAGCGCCGAGCTGCAAATGGAAGTCGCCGCCGATGCGCTGCGTCTTGCGCCATGGGAGGCAAGGATCGGACCGCTCTCGGGCGGCGAGAAGCGGCGCGTGGCGCTTTGCCGCCTGCTGTTGTCCAAGCCCGATATCCTGCTGCTGGATGAGCCGACCAACCACCTCGATGCCGAGAGCGTGGAGTGGCTGGAGCAGTTCCTGCACAAATTCCCGGGCACGGTCGTGGCGGTGACCCACGACCGCTACTTCCTCGACAATGCGGCGCAGTGGATCCTCGAGCTCGACCGCGGCACGGGAATTCCGTGGGAGGGCAATTACAGTTCCTGGCTGGAGCAAAAGGAGGCCCGCCTCAAACGGGAGGAGGCCAGCGAGTCGGCGCGCCAGAAGACCATCAAGAAGGAACTGGAGTGGGTGCGCCAGAATCCGAAGGCGCGCCAGGCCAAGAGCAAGGCGCGCCTGTCGCGCTTCGAGGAAATGAGCTCCTATGAATACCAGAAGCGCAACGAAACGTCGGAAATCTTCATCCCGGTGGCCGAGCGCCTCGGCGACAAGGTCATCGAGTTCAAGGATGTCTCTAAGGGATTCCGTAACGAAGCTGCGGGCGACCGGCAGCTGATCGACAAGCTGTCGTTCAGCGTGCCGCAGGGCGCCATCGTCGGCATCATCGGCCCCAACGGCGCCGGCAAGTCGACGCTGTTCCGCATGATCGCCGGTCGCGAGAAGCCCGACAGCGGCGAAGTGGTGGTCGGCCCGACCGTGAAGCTGGCCTTCGTCGACCAGTCGCGTGACGCGCTCGAGGCCGACAAGACCGTGTTCGACTACGTCACGGGCGGTTCCGACCTGCTGACTGTGGGCAAGTTCGAGATGCCGTCACGCGCCTACCTCGGCCGCTTCAACTTCAAGGGCACCGACCAGGGCAAGAAGGTCGGGCAGTTGTCGGGGGGCGAGCGTGGCCGGCTGCACATGGCCAAGACGCTGATCGAAGGCGGCAACGTGCTGCTGCTGGACGAACCGTCAAACGACCTCGACGTGGAGACGCTGCGCGCGCTCGAGGATGCGCTGCTCGAATTTGCCGGCTGTGTGCTGGTGATCTCGCACGACCGCTGGTTCCTCGATCGCATCGCCACGCATGTCCTGGCCTTCGAGGGCGACTCCAAGGTGGAGTTCTTCGCCGGCAATTACCAGGAGTATGAAGCGGACAAGGTCAAGCGGCTGGGTGAAGAGGCTGCCAGGCCCAGGCGCATCCGTTTCAAGGCGCTGAAGTAGTTTCGAAAAACACTTGTCGAGGGGATATACAAGGGGGCGAGCCAGCCCCCTTGTTCGTTTCTCCCCAAGCGGACAAGGTCAAGCGGCCGGGTGAAGAGGCTGCCAGGCCCGAGCGCAGCCATTTCAAGGGGCTGAAGTAGTTCTGCAAGGCAATTATCGAGGGGAATTGCAAGGGGGCGGGCCGCCCCTTGCCCCATTCGCAGCTAGACGCCGAGCAACTCCACCTCAAACACCAGCGTGGCGTTGGGTGGAATGACGCCGCCGGCGCCGCGCGCACCGTAACCGAGCTGCGGCGGAATGATCAGCTTGCGCATGCCTCCCACCTTCATGCCGGAAACGCCCTCGTCCCAGCCGGCAATGACCTGGCCCGCGCCGAGATTGAAGCGGAATGGGTCGCCGCGGTCCTTGCCCGAGTCGAACTTCGTGCCGTCGATGAGCCAGCCCGTGTAATGGACGGTAACGCGGGTGCCGCGCACGGCTTCGCCGCCCTCGCCGATCGCGACATCTTCATATATCAGTCCCGTGCTGGTGGTCACTGAACTCATTGCGGATCTCCCATGGTCGGAACAGCTGGTGAGGGTGGGCGAAGCGAACCGGCTTGTCAACTGGCCGACGCATCCGCGATTTCGGCGCGCTTGACTGTTGCGAGTTGCGATAAAGTTCCGCAAGAATGCTCGCGCGGAGGGTTCTCGTGAAACGCCTGATGACCATCATTGCAGTGGCTGCGCTGGCGCCATTGCCAGCGCTTGCCCAGCAGGGAGGCAAACAGATGTATCGATGCGGAAACAACTATCAGGACCGTCCGTGCGACGGGGCGCCTTCGGCCAAGGCCGCGACGCCCGCCGCCAGCGCAGCGCCGGCTGCCAAGTCGGCGGCGAAGTCGGTGACGCCTGAGCCGGTGGCCGACGCGCCCAAGGCGCCCGTGGCCATGACCAAGGCGCAGCAGCAGCGCCAGATTCGATGCGAGAATTTCGGACGCCAGCGCGATGAGCTGCGCGAGCGGCAGAAGGCGGCGCCGCAGCAGGCCGACGCCATCGGCGTGCAGATCAAATCCCTCGAGGCGCGCATGACTGCCGACAATTGTTCGTAGCCGGCCTGGCGGAGAACAGTCCGGCGCGCTTGGCGAAGGTGCGGTCGGGAGCAGCGCCAGCAGGGGATGGGGGACGCACCCGCTCGCGGCCAGGCAGTCCCGTGCCTTCCCGGCGACGCGGCCGCCGCATCCCGGTTGATCAGAGAAACCGGCGCGGATTGTCCACCAGCAGCTTGTGCCGGCTCGCCGGGTCGATGCGCGGGTTGTGCTCGATGGCCGCGAGGCCCTTCTGGCTGTACTGCCCCGCCAGGGGGTGCGGCCAGTCGGAGATCACCACGATGGACTCGGGTGCGGCGCCCATGGCCTCGGGAATCATGGTGTCTTCCGGGAAGGCGGCGCAAAAGCACTGGCGCCGAAAGTATTCACTGGGCTTCAGGCTGAGCGCTTCTTCGCCGCCTTTCTTGCCGTGGATGTTCGAGGCAACGCTGAATTGCTGGTCCATCATGGCCAGCCACCCCGGCAGCCAATGGATGTGTGCTTCGGCACTGCCCACGCGCAGCGCCGGGTGCCGTTCCAGCACGCCACCAAGGATCACGTCGGCATAGGCGAACATGGCCTCCACCACGTGCGTCGCCAGATAGATGAGCGGCCAGCGGCCGCGGTAGCGGTGAATGCCCATGGTGTGGGCCGCGGCACCCGGCGTCGATTCATGGAACACCACCGTAATATTCAGTTCTTCTGCGGCGCGGAAAATGGGTTCTCGACTCGCGTCGCACCAGGGCACGTCGTTGGGCGGTGTCGGGTTCAGGTAAAGGATGCCGAGGCCATCCTCCGTGTGTGCGCGGCGCAACTCGGTCGCGGCAATTTGCGGGTGATTGGAGGGGATCAGCATGGCGCCTCGAAGCCGCCGTCGGTCCGTCGAGCAGAACTCACCCATGTAGCGGTTGTAGGCGCGCGCCTGCGCCAGCGCCAGCTCTGGGTCCCCGACGGCATTGGCAAAGCCCATCATTCCGAGCGTGGGGAAGATCACGTGGACGTCGGTGTTCTCCGCATCCATGCGCTTGAGACGCGCATGCGGATCGTTGCCGCTGCGGTCGACTTTCGACTCCTCGCCGTAGATGTTGTAGAAGCCCGGGTGACCCGGCACCTTCGGATAGACATGCTCGGCCATCTGCAGCATCAGGCGGCCATCATCGCCCTTGAAGAACCGCGGGGCGCGGTCGCGGAACTTCGGGTCCATGTAATCGCGAAAGACGGTGATCGGTTCATAGACGTGGGTGTCGAAATCGACGTAGTCGCGCATGTTGCGTCCTCCCTGAATGTGCGCCCATTTTGCAGCAATCCGGGCCCGACCGGCGTGCAATCTGTGCGGGCGCCCGGATCAGGAAGCCGCCTTGAGAAGGCGCGGCTCCAGTTGCACCGATGCATCGCCATTCGTGACCAGAAGCAGGCCCTCCTGGATGCTGCATTGCAGCTGCATATTGCGCCGGGCGAGCGCCGCAAGCGCACGCGTCGAGGCCTGGGGCAGGTCAACCACCGTGAGGGACTTGCAGCCGGCGAGCGCCGACGCGTTCTTTTTCCACCAGAGCTGGGCCGCATGGCCGCCATAGGCGACGATGCATACGGCATCGGCACGGCCACAGGCCTTGCGCACGGCTTTTTCATCGGGCAGCCCGACTGTTATCCACTGGCGGACACGTCCCGTCAGGTCCCTGCGCCACAGGTCGGGTTCATCCTCGCTGCTCAGCCCCGATGCGAAGGCCAGCGTCTCGTCGGCGTGCAGCATAAACGCTGCAAGGCGCACCAGCATGCGCTCGTCGGTCTCCGATGGATGCCGTGCCAGGGTCAGTGCGTAGTCGGCGTAATGGCCGCGGTCCATGTCGGCGATCTGCAGCTCTGCCTTGAAAATCGTTGCCTTGAGGGCCATGAAATTGTTACTTTCGGAAAATGAAGAACGGCAACCAGCGTACAGGGTCATCAGCCGCGCGCCGTCCGCATGATCCCTCCGCGGATACGGCGGTGATCGCGGCGACCCGCCACTGGCTGGAAGCCGCCGTCATCGGGCTCAACCTGTGCCCGTTCGCGTACGCGCCGCACGCGGGCAACCGAATCGGCTACTCCGTCAGCCACGCGACCACGACCTCCGCCCTGGTCGTGGACCTCATTGATGCGCTGCAGCGGCTTGCCGGCGCCGAAACGGTCGAAACCAGCCTGCTCATCCACCCGCGCGTGCTCGGCGACTTCGCCGACTACAACGATTTCCTCGATGTCGCGGACGATGTGCTGGTGCGCATGGGCCTGGATGGCATCATCCAGGTCGCCAGCTTCCACCCCGACTACCAGTTTAGCGGCACCGCGGCCGAGGACATGGGAAATTTCACCAACTGCTCGCCATACCCGATGCTGCATCTGTTGCGCGAGTCGAGCCTGGATCGCGTGCTGGAGACCTACCCGGATCCTGATCGCATCTACGAACGCAATATCGAAGTGCTGCGCCAACTCGGGCGCGAGGGCTGGGACCAGCTGGAAATCCGCCCCGCCGTGGGCGACGACGCCGACGGCTAGCGGCGGCGTATCCCGGAACACCGCCTGGGTCCGTCCGCGCCGAAGTCGCCACGCACGACACGGGGTAACATTGCAGGCCCGTAGAGATGCGAATCGGTTGCGTCGAGGGCTGACATCGGGAGTGATGATGCGCGCTGCGCTGTACAAGCAACTGGGGTCGATCGAGAACATCGTGGTTGAAGACATTGCCTCGCCCAGCGCGATGGCCGGCGAGGTCGTCGTGTCGGTCAAGGCCGCCGGTATCGCGTTTCCGGACGTGCTTACCGCGCAGGGAAAGTACCAGTACAAGCCGGAATTGCCATTCTCGCCGGGTTACGAGTTCGCAGGCGTGGTAAAGGAGGTGGGCGAGGGCGTCACGCAGTTCAAGCCCGGCGACGGCGTACTCGGCCGCGGCCACCAGGGTTGCCGCGAGGAGTTGGCCGTCAACGCCAAACAGGTCTGGAAGATCCCTGCAGGCATGGACTTCGGCGTGGCGGCGGGATTCGGCATGAACTATGCAACCACCTACCATGCGCTGAAGGACCGCGCCGAGATCAAGCCCGGGGAGACGCTGCTGGTGCTGGGCGCATCGGGCGGTGTCGGCCTGGCGGCAGTGGAGCTCGGAAAGATGATCGGCGCCAGGGTCATTGCCTGCGCATCGACTCGGGAAAAGCTCGACACCTGCGCCCGCTTCGGCGCCGATGAGCTGGTCAACTACGAATCGCAGGACTTGCGTGCCGAGATCAAGCGCATCACCGGCGGGCGCGGCGTGGACGTCTGCTACGACCCGGTGGGCGACAAGTACGCAGAGCCCGCGGTGCGCAGCATGGCCTGGGGCGGGCGTTACCTCGTGATCGGCTTTGCCGCAGGCGAGATCCCGAAGATCCCGCTCAACCTCGTGCTGCTCAAGGGTTGTGCGCTGGTGGGCGTGTTCTGGGGAGACTTTGCGCGGCGCGAGCCGGAAAAGGGCTACCGCAACACCGAGGAGCTGATCCGACTGGTCGCGGAGGGCAAGCTGAAACCGCTGATTTCCGCCAAGTATCCGCTGGAACGCACGGGCGAGGCGCTGGCTGACCTGCTCACGCGCAAGGTGCAGGGCAAGGTGGTCGTGACGGTCCGCCACTGAGCTGGGACCGAACATGACCCAGCATGCGCTGATCGATGTTCGCGTAGTGTCGGTGCGCGACGTGGCGCGCGACACGCGCCTGTTCGAGTTTGCCCGCGCAGACGGAGCGCCACTCCCGGATGGCGAGGCGGGGGCGCATATCGGCGTGCACATGGCCAATGGCGTGATGCGCCAGTACTCCCTGGTGCATGCGGCTGCCGCGCCGAAGTCCTATGTCATCGCCGTGAAGTGCGATGCCGGCGGTCGCGGTGGGTCGCGCTGGATGTACGACGAGCTGCGCGAGGCTGCATTGCTGCAGATCGAGGCACCGCGCAACAATTTCCCGCTGGCCGAGCATGCCCGTTCCAGCGTGTTCTTTGCAGGTGGCATCGGCATCACGCCGATCCACAGCATGGTGATGCGGCTGCAGGCGCTGGCGCGGCCGTGGACGCTGCATTTCGCGTGCCGATCGCGCGCTGATGCGGCCTTCTATGACGAACTGTCGTCCATGGGCGGTACACGGTTACACTTCGACGACGAGTCAGGACGGTACTTCGACATGGCAGGCGCCGTGAAGCGCGCGGAGCGTGATGCGCACCTGTATTGCTGCGGGCCGGCACCGATGCTCGCCGCGTTCGAGGCGGCGACGGCGGACTGGCCGCGCGAACTGGTGCACGTGGAATACTTCACAGCCAGGGCGGAGGCGGCCACCGCCGGCGGGTTCACCGTCGACTGCGCGAAGAGCAACAAGTCGTTCTACATCCCGCCAGGCCGCAAGATCCTGCATGTGCTGCGCGAGGGCGGCGTGACGGTCTCGTCCTCTTGCGAAGAGGGCATCTGCGGCGCCTGCGAAGTGGATGTGCTGTCGGGCATCCCCGACCACCGCGATGCCATCCTGACCGCAGCCGAGCGCGAGCAAAACAAGACCATGTTCGTGTGCTGTTCGGGTGCGAAAAGCGACAAGCTGGTGCTGGATCTCTAGGATCGCTGCCCCCTGCCGCGACCGGGGGGCGGATAAATCCCTCCGGATTCAATGGGCGCGCGGGATTAAGCGCATGCTGGGTGATCACTGCGCCATCGGCGCGGGGAAGGCGGGCCGGTGCCCGCGAGGTCAGGCCCGTCGCAATCAACCTTGCACACGGAGGGAATGTCTTGTCCTCAACCTACGGCCCCACCGCCCGTCGCCCCGCGGCGAACAGCAGCAGCGACTCCGCCATCACGCATGATGATCAGTGGTGGGGGTACAACAAGGAGCACGGCTGGGTCGTCCTTGACCGTTCGCTCGACATCAACAAGCCGGGCCTGAAGACGCAACTGTTCTTCCTTCGCTGCAAGGACAAGACTACCTTCGAAGCGAGGCGTGACAGCAGGAAGGCGCCGTTGTACGTCTATGCGCCGAAATACCTGCTCACGCTCGGGCCAGAGCTCGCCGCCGAGGCGTCCGCCGTGCTGGAGGGACTGAAGGCGCGCTGGCCGGAGCTGCAGGAGAAGATTCGGAAGCAGTACCAGGCGTCGCGGCCTGTGCCCGTGGAGCCGCCGCCGCCACCCAAGCGCGTGCGCAAGGCGGCGAAGAAGGCGGATTCACCGGCGGCCGAGGGCGGGACCGCCGAATCGTAGGCTGAAGACGGTCGTCTGCGGAGAGTCACCGCCCTGCGGCTGCCGCTGCCGTCGGGCATAAGGGCGGACTGCTAGAATCCGCCGCGAGAGTCGGGCTCGACTCGCCGCCCGACCTAATCGAGGGGGAAACATGAGCAAGAAACTGCGTGTTGGCCTGATTGGCGCCACCGTAACCCGCGGCTGGGCCATGGCCGCGCACATTCCGGCGCTGAAGGGACTGGCCGGTTTCGAGCTGGCCGCCATCGCCACGTCGCGCCGCGAAACCGCGGATGCGGCGGCCAAGGCCTATGGCGTGCCGCTGGCGTTTGACGACTACCATGAGATGGTGAACCACCCCGACCTGGACATAATCACGGTGTCGGTGAAGGTGCCGATGCACTTCGACATGGTGACCGCGGCACTCAACGCGGGCAAGCATGTCTATTGCGAATGGCCTCTCGGACGCGACAGTGTCCAGGCCGAGCGCATGGCTGCGCTGGCGCGCAAGAAGGGCCTGCGCTGCATCGTCGGCCTGCAGTCGCGAGGCTCGCCGGTGGTCAATCGCGTCAAGGACCTGGTCGCCGACGGGTATGTCGGACGCGTGCTGGGCACGACCATGGTCACCACCGCGCCGACCTGGGGAGGCACGACCGATGCGGCCAGCGCCTACCTGTACAACTACAGCAATGGCGCGACGCTGCTGTCCATACCCGGCGGGCATTCGCTGGATGCGCTGTGCTACTGCCTGGGCGAGTTCAGCCAGATCAGCGCGACCGTGAAGACGCAGCGAAAGGAAGCGCTCATCTCGACCACGGGCAAGCGTGTCGGAATGACCGCGCCGGACCAGGTCGCGCTGAGCGGCGTCCTGAAGGGTGGTGCGGTGGTGTCATTCCATGCGCGCGGGGGCATGACACGCGGCACGCCCTTCCTTTGGGAAATCCATGGCGACAAGGGCGATCTGGCGGTCACCGGCGACGCCACCATACAGTATGCGGAGCTGAAGCTGCGGGGCGGGCAGGAAGGTGAGCCGCTGGCGGACCTGCCCATTCCCGACAGCTATCGCAGGGTGCCCAAGGGCATACCCGCGATGCGGCCCTACAACGTCGCGCAGTTGTATGTCGAACTGGGCGAGGCCATTCGCGCAGGGCGTAATCCGAGCCCGGGCTTCTACGAAGCCGTCGTACGGCATCACATGCTGGAAGTCATCCGGAAGTCCTCCGACACGGGCGAACGCCAGCAACCTTAGCCAGCCTGCCCGGGGCCGTCGGGGCCTGCTGTCCCGGCGCGCCGAGGAGGAACCGGCTCAGGCGCCGAAGCGCACGCCCTCAAGCAGCCGCGCGCAGGCGCGGCGCGCCTTCTCCCGCGCGGCGTCGATGTCCGCGCCAAGCGCCAGCGTGACGCCCATGCGGCGCTGGCCGCGCACCTCCGGCTTGCCGAACAGTCGCAGAGCGGTATCGGGTTCCGCCAGCGCATGCTGGACGCCTTCGAAGCGGACATCGTCAGAGTCGCCCGCGACCAGCAGTGCACAGGAGGCCGCCGGGCCATGCCGGCGGATGCCCGGGATGGGCAGGCCGAGGATGGCCCGCGCGTGCAGTGCGAACTCCGAGAGGTCCTGCGAGATCAGCGTCACCAGGCCGGTGTCGTGCGGGCGCGGCGAGACCTCGCTGAACCAGACGCGGTCGCCCTTGACGAAGAGTTCCACGCCGAAAATTCCCTTGCCGCCGAGGTTGCCGGTGACGGCCGTGGCGATGCGGCGCGCTTCTTCGAGTGCTGCCGCGCTCATCCGCTGCGGCTGCCAGGACTCGCGGTAATCCCCGTCGATCTGCAGGTGGCCGATGGGATCGCAGAAGCGCGTCTCCATGCCACCCTGCACCGACTGATGGCGCACCGTGAGCAGCGTGATCTCGTAGTCGAAGTCGATGAAGCCCTCGACAATGACGCGGCCACCGCCGGCGCGGCCACCTGCCTGCGCGTATTCCCAGGCGGGATCGATGTCGCCGGTGCTGCGCACCACGCTTTGCCCCTTGCCCGAGGAGCTCATCACCGGCTTCACCACGCAGGGCAGCCCCAACGCCGCCACCGCGGCGCGGTAGTCGGCCGGCGTGTCGGCGAAGCGGTAGGGCGAGGTTGCGAGCGCGAGTTCCTCGGCCGCCAGGCGGCGGATGCCTTCGCGGTCCATGGTCAGCCGTGCCGCGCGCGCGGTGGGGACGACATTCTGCCCCTCGCGCTCCAGCTCGATCAGCACGGGCGTGGCGATCGCCTCGATTTCCGGGACGACGAGCTGCGGCCGTTCCTGCTCGATCACGCGGCGCAGCGCGGTGCCATCGAGCATGCTGATGACATGCGAGCGGTGTGCAACATGCATGGCCGGGGCGTTGGCGTAGCGGTCCACCGCGATCACCTCGCAGCCGAAGCGCTGCAGTTCGATCGCGACTTCCTTGCCCAGTTCGCCGGCGCCGAGCAGCATCAGGCGCGTGCCGGATGCGGAAAACGGTGTACCGATGGTGGTCATGGTCGCCGGCCTATTCCTGTTTATTCAACGCGTATATGGGTGCCAATACTGCTTCATGCGATTAAATACTGCCATGCCATTGCCGCCGCAACCCTTGCCGCCTGCTCTGCGGCCGGCTACTTCTGCCAGGTGTCTTTCAGCGTCACGGCGCGGTTGAAGTCGGGCTCGCCGGTGACCGGGTCGATGCGGTCGGCCACGAAATAGCCGTGGCGCTCGAACTGGTAGTGCTCGCCGGGCTTCGCTGTGCGCAGGGCCGGCTCGAGCTGGCCGATGACAGTCTTCACCGAATCCGGGTTGAGGTCCAGCATTAGGTCGCGGTCCCCGGCACCCGGGTGCGGCATCTTGAAAAGGCGGTCATACAGGCGCACTTCGGCGGTGCAGGCATGCCGCGCGCTCACCCAGTGAATATTGCCCTTGACCTTGTAGCTGTCCGATCCCGGCGTGCCCGACTTGCTGTCGGGGAAGTAGTTGCAGTGCACTGCGACGATCCTGCCGGCCGGATCCTTGTCGAAACCGGTGCATTCAATGACGAATCCATAGCGCAGGCGCACGCGGCTGCCCGGCGTCGCCTCACCCGCTGCATTCACGCCGGGCGGAAAGAGGCGGAAGTAGCCCTTTACCGGCGCCTCCATGAAGTCCTCGCGCTCGATCCACAGTTCCTTCGAGAACGGCACGCTGCGTCTGCCCCAGTCGGGCTTCTGCGGGTGGTTGGGCGCCTGGCATTCTTCCTCCAGCGCCTCGGGGTAGTTGTCGATGACGAGCTTCAGCGGGTCGAGCACGGCGATGCGGCGCAGGGCACGCTCGTTGAGGTCTTCGCGCATGCACTCCTCGAGCGTGGCGTAGTCGATCCACGAGTCGGACTTCGCTACCCCGATGCGCTCCGCGAACAGGCGGAATCCCTCCGGCGTGTAGCCGCGGCGGCGCGCGCCCACCAGCGTCGGCATGCGCGGGTCGTCCCAGCCCTCGACCAGCCCTTCCTCGACCAGTTCGATGAGCTTGCGCTTGGACAGCACGACATAGGTCAGGTTAAGGCGTGCGAACTCGTACTGGCGCGGCACCGGTCGCAGCAGCAGGCCGTCCAGGATGCGGCCATCAGGGAGGGTTGTCGATTCCGACAGCCGCTCCAGCAGCCAGTCATAGAACGGGCGCTGGTCCTCGAACTCCAGCGTGCAGATGCTGTGGGTGATGTTCTCAAGCGCATCCTCGATCGGGTGCGCGTAGGTGTACATGGGGTAGATGCACCAGGCGTCGCCGGTGCGGTGGTGCGCCGCCTTGCGAATGCGGTAGATGGCCGGGTCGCGCAGGTTGATGTTGGGCGAGGCCATGTCGATCTTGGCGCGAAGGACGTGCTCACCCTCGGCAAAGCGCCCCGCGCGCATGCCGCGGAACAGCCCGAGGTTCTCCGCCACGCCGCGCTCGCGATAAGGGCTGGGCTTGCCAGGCTCGGTGAGCGTTCCGCGCAGCGTGCGCATTTGTTGCGCCGAGAGGCTGTCGACGTAGGCATGCCCCGCCTCGATCAGGTGTTCGGCGGCCTGGTACATGAAGTCAAAGTAGTCGCTGGCGAAGTACAGGTGCTCGGTGCCGAAGGCATCCCAGCCGAATCCCAGCCACTTCACCGCATCGAGGATGGCGTCGACATACTCCTGCCCTTCCTTTTCGGGATTGGTGTCGTCGAAGCGCATGTGGCAGGCGCCGCCGTAGTCGCGCGCGAGGCCGAAGTTGAGGCAGATCGACTTGGCGTGGCCGAAGTGCAGGTAGCCGTTGGGTTCGGGGGGAAAGCGGGTGCGGATCTTCGCCGGATCGACGGGCTGGCCGGCGTGCGCGGTGGCCGGCCCGGGCGCGCCGCCCCAGGTGCGCGCGGCATTGGTGCCGCGGGCAAGGTCTTCGTCGATGATGTGGCGGATGAAATTCGATGCGGGCAGCGGTGTTCCGGCCTGCGCTGCCTGCGCGGCGGGAACGCCTGACGGGCGCCCGGCGGGATGCTTGGACATTAGGAATCTTCGGGGCCTCAGAAATCAGGCGCCAATTCTACCGTAGCGGTCTGAGCGCGCATTTCACGATCGGGCAGGTAAGGCGCTCCGGCTACCCCTGTTTCAGGGCGCCTGACGGCAATTCCCTCTCGCGCTCCAAGAAGGCGACCCTTGCCCTCCGAGCCCAGTTCGCAGCGCGTCCGCGGGCCCTGCCGTTGCCGCGGCGATCAGGTGCGCGACGTCGGCTTTACCAGCGCATCGCCGTCGATGACGACCTTCTCCTTCACCGTGCACACGGTCGAGAGCGTGACGCGCTTCTTGACGAGATCGATCTCGGTGACGGTGACTGTGGCCCTGACCGTTTCGCCCGGACGCACCGGCGCCTTGAAGCGCAGGTTCTGGCCCATGTAGATCACGCCGGGCCCGGGAAGCCGGTTGGCGATGGCCGCAGAAATGATGCTGGCCGTCAGGATGCCGTGGGCGATACGGCCCTTGAACGGCGTGGTGGCGGCGAACTCGTCATCTATGTGTATGGCATTGTTGTCGCCGGACACGCCGACGAACATGGTGATGTCCGCGTCGGTGACCGTCTTGGTGAAGCTGGCCTGCATGCCCACCTTCAGGTCCTCGATGTCGTAGCCGTTCAAGACGTTCATGCTGCCTCCGCGCGCTGTCAATGGCGCAAATCTACACGAAGGCGGCGCAGGATAAAAACCGGCAGGGCGAATCCCCGCGCCCGGCGCCGGCTTCGGAGCAGCTCAGCGCGCGTCCGGCAGGGCTGAAATGCCCACGGAGATGCGATCGCCGGGGTTGTACGGCAGCGTGGTGGTGGCGTCGCGGCCGTTGTAGCGGTAGACGACGGTGTAGCCTCTGACCACGTCGCGCGTGGTCTCCACGCGGCGGCATTGCTGGTCTGCGTACTGCGCCGGCGATGGCGGCGCGGCGCGGTTGCCGACGCGGTCGCCGATGACGGCCCCCGCGATCGCGCCGCCGGCGGTGGAGACCACGTTGCCGTTGCCCTGGCCGACCTGCTTGCCGAGGATGGCGCCGGCGATTCCGCCGACGATCGGGCCGACCAGCGAGCGCTCCGGCTCCGGCGCACGGGAAACCGGTCGGTTGGCCGGTTCGCGACCGCAGTCGCTGGAGATGTCGGTGACCTTCTCGATGATCGGACTGGCCGAGACTACCTTGGCGGTATCGGTGATCTCGGCGGCATTGGCACCGAATGCGGCCAGCGTGGCAATGACGAAGCCTGCAGGCAGTGAAACGCGCATCGCTTTCATGTTCTTCTCCCGGTGGTTGGGCGAGCCAGCTTGGCTCGTCGAGCAGGCTCCATTTCAGCAGAGTCTTGTAAATGGCCTGTGTCCACGGAGTAACCATTTGTAATGGCGCCTGACGGAGGCATCGTCTGGCAGCCTCCCGGCGGGTGAGCCCCGGGGACCAGGGCGCATTTCGGTTGCGTAACTGCGCCCTCAGTCGCGTTCGCCACGCCGATACCAACCCGCTAAATCGCCGTCCGACGGCCTGAAGCAGGGTGGCAACGGGGAGGCTGCGCATCACCCGTAGTCGTGTTGGCCACTTTGGTCGCGGGATATCATGCTGCTCCGCCCTTGTTCTGCACCGCTTCGGAATGTCGATTCATTTCACCTTCGTGCTCTCGTTCGTCGGCTTTACCGCGGCGATCTCGGTGCGCCTGTTGATCGCGCTGATTGCGCTGGCCCAGGGCGCCTCGCCGGCCACCGTGGGTGCGCTGGCGTCAGTACTGGCGCTGTGCCCGCTGGCCCTGTCGCTCCTCGTCGGCCACATGGCGGACCGCCATGGTTCGCGCTGGCTGCTGCTGGCCGGCGCGGTACTGACCGCCTCGGGACTGTTGATACCTGTATTCGTCATCGGCGTGGATGCCTTGTATGTCACGGCACTGCTGGCCGGGATGGGCTTGGCCTTCAATACCGTGGTGCTGCAGAATCTGGTGGGCATCCAGAGCCGGCCCGAGGAACGCACGCGCAATTTCAGCAATTACAGCCTGGTGACGGCATGCTGCCTGCTGGCCGCTCCGCTGCTCACGGGCGGCCTGGTCGATTTCGCCGGTCCCACGGCGGCCTGCCTGTATGTCGTCAGCCTCAGCGGCATATCGATGGTCATGCTGCTGGTGTGGGGTGGCGGCCTGCCGGCGGGAAGCGGCAAACCGCGCGCGGGGGCCGGAATGCCCGCGGCGAGCGCTTCTAGCGGCATGTGGCGTGCTCTGGCAGTCAGCTCCTGCGTGCAGTTGAGCATCGATCTGTTCCAGTTCTGCGTGCCGATCTACGGACATGGCATCGGGCTCTCGGCCTCGGTCATCGGCGTGGTGCTGGGCGCCTACGCTGCCGCGGCATTTGTCGTGCGCGTGGCCATGCCCCGGCTCATCGCGCGCATGGGCGAGCAGCGACTGCTGGCGGCAAGCTTCTGGCTGGGCGCTGCGGCGTTCCTGCTGCTGCCGCTGTCGCAGAGTGCCGCAGTGCTCGCGGCAATCGCGTTCCTGTTCGGCATCGCCATGGGCTGCAGCACGCCGCTGTCCATCCTCATGATGTTCAGTCATTCGCCGGCAGGGCGCTCCGGCCGGGCGCTGGGTCTGCGCCTGACCGTCAACAACACGCTGCGCGTGGTGGGGCCAGCGGTGTTCGGCGGCATCGGGGCGGCGTTCGGCATGTGGCCGATCTTCGTCATCAGCGCCGCCGTGATGGCTGCCGGCGGACTGATAAGCCGGCCAGGCGTTTCGCTCAAGGATCTATAGTGGCCTGTTCGGCAAGTGATCCGCAGGGCTTGGACAGGCGCGTGCGATGCGGTCGCCCATGCGTCGTTGCGCGCATTGCCGGGTGCCTCACCCAGTCTCTTCGCGCGCCTGACCCGGGTGCGAACGCGGCCGGGTCTTGCTCCCCGTACATCTTCGGCGATATGTCTTTGCAGCGCATTTGCGGACCAGGGCACTAGTGGCGCTCATCCTGTGCCTCGCGCTGGGGGTGCTCAGCTACACCGCGATGTCCGGCGCGCGGCTGTTGATCTCGCTTTATGCCATCGAGCTGGGCGCGCAACCCTTCGCCGTGGGCATGTTGATCGCCACGCTGCAGGTGGTGCCGCTGTTCCTGTCGCTGCCGGTGGGGCGGCTGGCCGACCGCTTCGGCACGCGCTGGCTGATGACTGCCGGCTTCACAAGTCTGGTTGCGGGCATGCTGGTGATGGTCGCGGCACCGGCGCTGGCGATGTTCTTCCTCGTCTCCGGCTTCAACGGCGTGCTGCTGGGCATCAACAACGTGGCGCTCCAGCAGCTGGCGGGCGCACTGTCGTCGCCCGCGGACCGGGCGCGCAACTTCAGCAATCTGGCATTGACCGGCGCCACCGGGAACCTGGCGGGCCCGCTGCTCGCCGGCGTGTCCATCGATCATCTGGGGCACGGCGGGGCCGGCCTGGTAGTTCTGGGCTTTGCCTTGGCGGGGGCGGCCACGCTGCTCATCTGGGGCCGGCTGCTGCCGGGGGGCAGCGGGCGGATTGCGGAGAAATCCAGGGAATGCCGCCGGCAGCCGCTGCGCGAGATCTGGCAGATCCTGCTCCTGAGCGCACTGGTGCAGTTGTGCACGGACGTGTTTCTCTTCTACATGCCGGTTTATGGCCGCGCCGTGGGACTGTCGGCGACCACCATCGGTTCGGTCATGGCGGCCTTCGCGGTTGCCGTGTTCCTGGTGCGGGCCATCATGCCGAACCTGCTCAATCGGCTGGGCGAGGGTCGCCTGCTGCGCTACTCGTTCTATGTGGCCGGCACAGGCTTCGCCCTTGCGCCGGCCTTCACCTACGCATGGCCGCTGGCGATGGTGTCGTTCCTGATCGGCCTGGGTGCCGGCGTCGGGCAGCCGCTGACCATGATGATGGTGGTGGCGCGGTCGGCCGCCGGGCGGTCGGGCGAAATGCTGGGGCTGCAACTGACCACCAATGGCGTGGTTCGGTCCGGGGGACCGGTGCTGCTGGGAATCATCGGCTCGCTGGCCGGGCTGGGCCCGGTGTTCGCCATCAGCGCCTTGCTGATGGGAGTGGGCGGGCTGGTAAGCCGCCGAGCCGCCGCGCCGCCGCCAACGTCCGGCTAGCCAGGACCGCGGGTTCCCATACAGAATACTGACAGATTATAAAGAATGTCTTTGCCCTATTACGAAGACAATTCGAATACTGACAGTTATTCCGACGATGGTCCGCGCTGCTGGCTAGTGACTGAGGATCTTTGACAGGAATTCGCGCGTGCGCGGGCTGGCAG
>VGIE01000006.1 GCA_016867955.1 Betaproteobacteria bacterium | reverse complement strand
GCACTGCCCGCTGGGCAATGGATTCGGGGACTAGCGCGGATTCTATGCCATGGGGTGAGTGCTTGCTAGCGCGCATCCGCCTGCGCGGGCGCCACCGCTTGCGCAGGCCAGCGCGCACCGCCGAGCCGCGCGACGGCGCGCGGTATGCCCAACACCGAGGGCAGCTTGAGGTCCACCCAGGCCGGTGAGCGCGCATCGCGCGTGATCCAGACCGTTTTCATGCCAAGGCGCCTCGCGGTCGCGAGGTTGGGCAGCGAGTCCTCGACCAGCACGCTGCGTTCGGGTCGCAGGCGCTCGCGGCGCAGCAGCGCGCGAAAGCCGCCCGTCATCGGCTTGGGCTGGAAGCGCGTGCTCTCGATGGTGTACACCGCGTCGAACAGGTCGCCGATGCCAAGCACGTCGAGCACCGCCTGCGCGTAATGCGCGGGCGAATTCGAGAACAGGATCCGGCGGCCCTCGAGGCGCAGCAGGCAGTGGCGCAGCCCGGCCTCGGCCACGACGATGCGCGCGAGGTCCGGGAACTGGTGCGTATGCCACAGGAAATGGTGCGGATCCACGTCGTGGTGGCGGATCAGGCCGAGCAGCGTCGCGCCATAGGCATGCCAGTAGTGCGTGCGCAGGGCGCCCGCCGCCGCCTCCTCGAGGTCGAGGTGGCGCATGATGTAGTCGGTCATGCTGCGATTCAGGCGCGGAAAGACATGCCCCGATGCCCGGTGCAGGGTGTCATCCAGATCGAAGATCCAGGCCAGCCGGCTGCTCATTACGCCCCAACAGCGGCGATACGGCCTACAATTTCCCGCACATGCGACTCACCGACCACTTTCACCTCGCGCACCTCACTGCATCCGAAACGGCCGAGCGCAAGGGTATCGCCAATTCGCCGCTGCCGGAGCATGTCGACAACCTTCGGCGACTCGCCGCTGGGCTGGAGCAGGTTCAGGCGCTGCTCGGGCATCCGCTGGAAATCTCCAGCGGCTACCGCTGCGCGGAGCTCAACCGCGCGGTCGGCGGCACCGACGCTTCGCAGCACACGCTGGGCATGGCGGCGGACTTCACCTGCCCGCAGTTCGGCTCCCCCGTCGAGATTGTTGCGGCCATCCAGGCCTCCGACATCCCCTTCGACCAGTGCATCCTCGAATTCGGCCGCTGGGTCCACATCTCGTTCTCATCCAGCCCGCGCGGGCGCGTGCTCAGCATCCACGACAGCGGCGAGGGCTATCTCGATGGCCTGCGGGATGCGGATGGGAATGTCTTGGCCTAGTTGGCGGAGCAAGCAATGGTGCGGAGCAGGCCGCACGGTCCCGCCTCAAACAGTGCGGCGCGAGGGTGCGGAGCGCGCCGCACGGTCCTACCCACCCCACGGTCCAACCCCCTCATTTGCTGCGGATCAGCGTGCCCACGCCCTGGTTGGTGAGGATTTCGAGCAGCAGTGCGTGGTCGACGCGCCCGTCGATGATGTGCACGCTTCTCACGCCGCTGCGCGCAGCATCCAGCGCCGAGGCGATCTTAGGCAGCATGCCACCCGAGAGCGTGCCGTCAGCCACCAGCTTGTCGATGCCCTGCGGCGTGAGGCCGGTGAGCAGTTTGCCCGTCTTGTCGAGCACGCCGGGCGTGTTGGTCAGCAGCACCAGCTTCTCCGCCTTCAGCACTTCGGCCAGCTTTCCGGCAACGAGGTCGGCGTTGATGTTGTAGGTCTCGCCCGCTTCGCCCACCCCGATCGGCGCGACCACCGGGATGAAGCCGCCGGACTCCAGGGTGTCGATGACGCCGGGGTCGATGGACGAGATCTCGCCGACCTTGCCGATGTCGAGCATGAGTTTGGGCTGGCGCTGGTCGGGCATCATCATTTTCCGGGCGCGGATGAAGGTGCCGTCCTGCCCGGTGAGGCCGACCGCCTTGCCGCCGGCCTGGTTGATCAGCGTGACGATGTCCTTGTTGAGCGCCGAGAGCACCATCTCCACCACGTCGAGGGTGGCCTCGTCGGTGACGCGCATGCCCTGGATGAACTCGCTCTTGATGTCCAGTTTCTTCAACATCTGCTCGATCTGCGGACCGCCGCCATGCACCACCACCGGGTTCATGCCGACCAGCTTGAGCAGCACCACGTCGTGGGCAAAACTCTTCTGCAGCGCCAGATCCGTCATGGCGTTGCCGCCGTACTTGACGACAATGGTGCGGCCATGGAAGCGCTTGATGTAGGGCAGCGCCTCGGCCAGCGTCTGGGCCATGATGGCGGCCGACGGGGACAGGGGAGTGGCGGAATCGGACATGGCGGGCGCAGTGTTCACGGGTGGCAGTGATTCGGAAGGGCCGATTGTACCGGTTACAGGCGGGCGCCCTGCCCGCCCGGTGTTGTCAGTCTGCTGAAACAGTGCGCTCGGCGGCCCAGGCCCGCAGATCGGCGATCTTCTCGGCCATGACCACCGAGATCGGGCGCGTCCGCGACAACTCGCGCAGCACATGCCCGGTGTCGAGTGCCGTCTTCTCGCCATGCGCCTCGTACAGGGCCGAGACGATCGCCTGCTCGAGTTCGGCCCCGGAGAAGCCATCCGACGCCGCCGTCAGCGCCTTCAGGTCGAATGCGCCCGGATCGAGCTTGCGGCGCTTCAAGTGGATGCCGAGAATCTGCTCGCGCGCAGCTTCCTTCGGCAGATCGACAAAGAAAATCTCGTCGAATCGCCCCTTGTGCAGCAGTTCCGGCGGCAGATGCGAGATATCGTTGGCCGTGGCAACGATGAATACACGCGCCGTGCGCTCGGCCATCCAGGTGAGCAGAGTGCCCAGCACTCGCTTGGAGACGCCGCCGTCGCTGTCGCCGCCGGCACCCCCGGCGATGCCCTTCTCGATCTCGTTTATCCAGAGCACGCAGGGCGCCATGGCGGCGGCAACGCGCAGCGCTTCGCGCATGTTGCGCTCGGTCTCGCCGTGGTACTTCTGGTACAGCGTGCCGAAGTCCATGCGGAACAGCGGCAGGTGCCAGGCGCCGGCAACGCACTTGGCCGCATGGCTCTTGCCCGCCCCCTGCACGCCCAGCAGCAGCATGCCCTTGGGCGGCGGCAGCGCGCCGGTGCCATCGCCCTTCAGGAAGACTTCACGCCGCACAGCCAGCCAGCGCTTGAGTCGGGACAGGCCGCCGAGCTCGCTGATGTCCGGGATGCCGGGCTCCAGAGACAGGATGTCGCTGCCCTGCATGAGCTCGTGCTTGGTCTTCAGCACCCGGGCGATGTCCGCGAGGGTCACCGCTCCGTCGTCGCGGATGGCCATTCGCGCCAGGCGCCTGGCATCCTCCTGCGTCAACCCGGAGAGGTGCTGTGCCAGCATGTGCAGCGCGTCGCGCGTGGCTGCCACCTTGGCGCCCGTCGCCGCGCGGTAGCGCGAGGCCTCCTTATTGAGGATCTTCCGGATGGCAGCGCTTTCGGGCAGGGATGGCGTGAAGTTCGCCGACAATCGCGCCAGTTCCGGCGGCAGGGTGATCCGGTGGGACAGGAACACCAGCATGCGCGGCACCACCTCGGCTTTCTGGGCAATGTTCTTGATGGTGCGCACCACCACCGGGTTCTCGAGGAACGTATGCGCGTCAACCAGCACGTAGATGGCGTTGCGCGGCGAGCCCTCGATGTGGCGCAGGGCATCGACAATGTCGCTGGTGTTGTAGATCGATGCGTTCGAGTTGCGCAAGCGCAGCCCGTCGGTCAGGCTCCACACGTACAGGGCCCGGTCATTCAGGTTGGAAAACGACTCCAGCATGGCGAGCACCCGCGATTCCTCGTGGGACTCTACGGCCACCACTGGCACGCGCGCCGAATACGGCCACCACTGGCACGCGCGCCGAAAGCAGCGATTCGAGATCGCGGATCTCTTGCATGGTGCTCCCGGCCCCGTGCCCTGGATATCGGGACGACCCGGCGCAGAAATGCTAGCACGGGGCTGGCAACCGCCCGACAGCTGCGGACCGGCAAGCGCAGTCCGCGCGATCGACAAGCCCAATGAATACGGCCTGCCCGAGCATCCCGGGTGCCGGCAGAGGTACCGCGGTACGGCGTTTCCTCGTCGGGCCGGCAGCTGCCGGCCCCTTTGTCCCTGTTACTGGTTAGCGGATCGTGATCTGCTTCGCCACCACCGACTGCTTGCGCGGCAGCGTCAGTTCCAGCACACCGTTCTCGAACTTCGCCGAGGCCTTTGCCTCATCGAGCTCTGCGCCCAAGACGAAGGTGCGGGCAATCTTGCCGTAGTAGCGCTCGGCGTGCAGCACGCGCTCGCCCTCCTTGGCTTCGCGCTCGACGCGGGCTTCGGCTGAAATCGATACGTTGTCGCCTTCGACCTGAATCTTGATGTCTTCCTTTTTCACCCCCGGCAGTTCAGCCAGCACCTTGAATTCGCCGTTCTGCTCCAGGACATCGATGCGGGCGCGTCGCACCTGCTCCTGCGCCTCCATGTTGGCGCTTGACACGGGACGCACGAAAAAGCCTTTCATCAAGTCGTCGAAAATGTCGGTCACGGGGTCAAATCGGGTAAGGTTGCGCATGTTTATTCTCCTTCAGCGGGGTGGGAATTTGGTTCGAGGGCATTCCCTCATGCATGGGAAAATGGGGCAGCGCCGGCCGGTTTCAAGGGGCCGTGCGGCCCCCGGCAACCCGCCGGGGGCAAAAAAATAGTGTCGGCCGGCCCTTGAATTCGACACGAGATGTCCCTTTGAACAGCAGCCCGCCCGGAGCGCAGCAGGGTGCCGGCACGGCCGGGACGGGCGGCCTGCTGGAGGTGACCTGCCCGCGCTGTGGCACGCGCTTCGGCTGCGGCGCCAGCGCCCCCGGTTGCTGGTGCCGGGCGCTGCCACCCCTCGTCGAACCCGACCCCGGCCTCGGCTGCTACTGCCCGGCGTGCCTAAGGACGCTGTCCGCAAGGTCAGGCATGGATGGCGGGGCGCCTTCCGCGACCGGCGCCTGAGCAGCGCCTGCCCTCGCTACCGCTCGCGGCCGCCTGCGGCCCCTCATCGGCCGGCACATGCCTATTTGGCGTGCGCGCCATGGTCCGCGTGGGATCGATGTGCCGACCCCGCCGGTGCCGCGGAAGCGGACTCGACTGCCAAATCCACCTTCACCTCGCCGGCTCGCTCGAAGACCAGCGTCAGCGGCACGCGCTCGCCGCTTTTCAACGGGCGCTTGAGCTCCTGCAGCATCACATGCAGCCCGCCGGGTGCCAGCTTGACCGAGGCGCCCGCAGGCACATCGATCGCCGGCACCGCACGCATGCGCATGACATTGCCGTCCATGCGCATGCTGTGCAGTTCAACCAGGCCCGCCACCGGGCTGGCTGCGCGCAGCAGCTTGTCGGCTGTCTTGCCCTTGTTCTCGATGCTCAGATAGGCCCCGGCGACGGTCGCGCCGGGCGGAGTCGCCCGCGCATAGGGATGGCCGATCTGCAGATCGCCTGCCTTGTAGTCAACGGAGTGTGCCGCAGCGGCGGACAGGCCGATCAGCACCAGTACGATTGCCTGACGAAACATTCGGACACCTTTCAAGTCGGATTTCTTGCGCGTGCAGGCCGCGATGGGTGTGTTCCTGCAAGCATGCCGTGCATTCTCGCACAGCCGGCGAATCGAGTCTCGATTGCGTTATGCTCCCGGCCCATGAGACCTCCGGCGCGAATGACGTACCGGCAATCACATGAGTTCATGCGCCGCGCCGTGCACGGGAGGCCCGGCTGTGCCAGGTCTGGTGGCTCGCCGGCGCCCCGTCGTCGCGGCCGTAGTCTGGCTCGGCATGGTCGCCGAGTACATTCGCTACGACAAGGAACATGTGTGGGGCGCGGTGCTCGACATGCTGAAGTTCCTGTTCTGCATGTTCAGGCTGCCGTTCGCATGGCGCAGTTCGGAGAATGCCGCCGGCTCATGGCGAGGCATGAGGCGCGCGGCCATCGCACTCTCGATGCTTTTCGCGGGATTGACCTACCGACATGACTGATACCGTGAATCCAATGGCGGGACGCTTTTCCGGTCAGACCGCGCTGATCACCGGCGGCGGCCGCGGCATCGGACAGGAAGTCGCGCTGCGGCTGGCTGCCGAAGGCGCGCGCCTTACCATCTTCGACATGAACCTTGAGGGCGCCGAGGAGACCTGCGCGCGCGTCAAGAACGCCGGCGGCGACGCCCGGGCCTGGAAGGTCGATGTCACTTCGCGCGACGCCGTCGCTTCGGCGGTGAAATCCGCGGCAGCGCAATTCGGCGGCATCGACGTGCTCGTCAACAACGCCGGCATCGGCTGGCGCATTCCCTTCCTCGACATCACCGACGCCGACTGGTCGAAGATCATCGGCACCAACCTGACCAGCTGCTTCATCGTCGGGCAGGAGGTTGCGCGCGTGATGGTCACGAAGAAGCACGGGCGCATCGTCAACGTCGCCTCGATCAATGCGCACATCGGCACCGACCACCAGGCCGCCTACGCCGCCTCCAAGGGCGGCATCGTGGCGCTGACGCGCGTCATGGCCTTCGAACTCGCGCCGCTGGGCATCTGCGTCAACGCCGTGTCGCCCGGCCCCATCGAGACCGCGCTCTCGGCGATGAACCTGACGCCGGTCACGCGCCGCGCGCGCGAAGAGCGCATCCCGCAGGGGCGCCTCGGCAAGCCCGGCGAACTGGCGGCCGCCATCGCCTTCCTGGCTTCGCCGGATGCCTCCTACATCAATGGCACGGTACTGGTGGTGGATGGGGGGTTGGTCAGCGGCGGTATTAGGGAGCCCAAAGTTCCGGGCTGAAAGCCGTGAGCCCAAAGTTCCGGGCTGAAAGCCGTGAGCCCAAAGTTCCGGGCTGAAAGCAGCGCGCCCCGGCAGGTCTCCTGCCTGTCATCCCCCGCGTCGCGTCAGCGGCGCGCCTGCATCCAGCGCCGTCAGTCAGCCTCTGCCGGGTCGGGCAACCAGTTCCGCGGGCTTGCCTTGGCGAGGTAGAACCACTCCTGTCCCGCCTGCGCTGGCGGATTCGGGAACACGATGTAGCCATCCTGCTCGGCCACCACCCGCGTGCCGTCCTTGCGCGTGCCGATGTGATCGCCGCGCTTCAGCCGGTCGAAGCTCGACCAGTCGCGCGCGAAGACGTCGCCGTCATCGGACTTGTCGACGACCTCATGGAGGCGCAGGGCTTCGCTCACGGCCAGCGGCGCCGGCCTGGGCAGGTCGGCGAGTTCCAGGTGCGCCAGCGCATTGAGAATGGCGCGATAGGCCACTTCGGGTGCACTCGGGTCGGCATGCTGCCCGCATTCGAGCGTGATCGAGCAGCCGCCAATGGCACGCATGTACTCGGTGGTACCCACACCATAGCGAGGATCGGTGTTGAGCAGCGTCGCGCGCCCGGGCGTGGCGCCCGGGGCGCGCACGCGCCGCGCCACGCCGCGCGCATAGGTGTCCAGCCAGCCATCCATGAAACGGCTCACGCCGAGCCGCCGCGCCAGCGCCTCCTCGCGCGCCGCCTGCGCAAAAGGTTCCACGGTACCGGTGTTGTTCTCAGGACCGAGTGCCGCGAACGGCTGGCCGGCGGTGTGGAACGAATGCAGGTCGAGCAGCACCTCGTGGCCGGCGAGCAGCGGGCACAGCCAGTTGGCGACGTGGTCTTCGAAGTCGACCGGACTATCGGTGGGGCGGAGATTGCGGTTGAGGTTGCGATCGCCTGAGCGCTGGTTCTCGCGATGCGCCAGCGGGTTGGTCACCGGCACCAGCGTCAGCCGCCCGCGGCGTATGACGATCCGCCCGGCCTCGATCTCGGCAATGACGCGCTCGATGGCCTGCCGCCCGCAGACCTCGTTGCCATGCACGGCGCCGAGCACGATGAGGCGCGTGCCGGGTTCGAGCCCCGCGTAGCTCACCGACTTGAACTGCAGTCCGGCCCACCGGTCATCGCCTATCGCCATTTCATCCCCGGCATCTAATATGATCACGTATTAAGATATATACGCTACCGTATTGTCCAAGCTTACATAATATTATCAAAGAACATAGCGCGCGAGGTCTTCGCTGGCCGCAAGATCCTTGAGGCGTAGATCCACGTAGGCCGCATCCACCACCAGCGCCTGGCCGCTGCGCCGGCCGGCATCGTAAGAAATCTCCTCCAGCAGCTTCTCCATCACGGTGTAGAGCCGGCGTGCGCCGATGTTCTCGGTCTTCTCGTTGACCGCCCAGGCGATCTCGGCCATGCGCCGGATGCCGTCTGGCCGGAACTCCAGGCGCACGTCCTCTGTCGCGAGCAGCGCGGTGTACTGCGTGGCGAGGCAGGCGTCGGTGGCGGTGAGGATGCGTTCGAAATCGGCCACGCTCAGCGGATCGAGCTCCACGCGGATCGGGAAGCGCCCCTGCATCTCCGGGATGAGGTCCGACGGCTTGGCCAGGTGGAAGGCACCGCTGGCGATGAACAGGATGTGGTCGGTCTTCACCATGCCGTACTTGGTGCTGACCGTGGTGCCCTCCACCAGCGGCAGCAGGTCGCGCTGCACCCCCTGCCGAGACACGTCGGCGCCCGCGGTTTCCTGGCGCGCGGCGATCTTGTCGAACTCGTCGATGAAGACGATGCCGTGCTGCTCGACGCTGCCGATGGCCGCAGCGCGCAGGTCCTCGTCATTGACCAGCCGCGCCGCCTCCTCTTCGGTGAGCTGCTTCATGGCATCGCGGATCTTCAGCTTGCGCGCCTTGCGCTTGCCGCCACCGAGGTTCTGGAACATGCCCTGGATCTGTTGCGTCAGCTCTTCCATGCCGGGCGGCGCCATGATCTCCATCTGCGCCTGCGGCATCGCCATCTCGATCTCGATCTCGCGCTCGTCGAGTTCGCCCTCGCGCAGCTTCTTCCGGAACTTCTGGCGCGCCGCGGATTCGGCCTCGGTGTCGCTCTTCGGCGCGAAGCCCGTGTCCCGCTCCCCGAAGGAGCCCGTGGAGCGGGCAGGCGGGATCAGCGCATCGAGGATGCGCTCCTCGGCGGCATCCTCGGCGCGCTGGCGGACCTTGCGCGTGGCCGACTCGCGCGTCTGCTTGACACTGATCTCGGCGAGATCGCGGATGATGGTGTCGACGTCGCGGCCGACATAGCCTACCTCGGTAAACTTGGTGGCTTCCACCTTGATGAATGGCGCTTCGGCCAGCCGCGCCAGGCGCCGCGCGATCTCGGTCTTGCCCACGCCGGTGGGGCCGATCATGAGGATGTTCTTGGGCGTGATTTCCTGGCGCAGCGGCTCGGCCACCTGCTGGCGGCGCCAGCGGTTGCGCAGCGCGATGGCGACCGCGCGCTTGGCGCGGTCCTGGCCGACGATGTGCTTGTCCAGCTCGTGGACGATTTCCTGCGGGGTCATTTGCGACATGGACGACATGACGATACCTCGTTGCTGCACGGGTGGCCGCAAGGGCCTGAATCAGCCCAGCACCTCGATGGTGTGGTGCTGGTTGGTGAAGATGCACAGGTCGGCGGCGATCGACAGCGACTTCTTCACGATGGCCTGCGGGTCGAGATCGGTATTGTCGAGCAGCGCCCGCGCCGCGGACTGTGCGAACGCGCCGCCGGAACCGATCGCAATCAGGCCATGCTCGGGTTCCAGCACATCGCCCTGCCCGGTGATGATCAGCGACACCTCGCGGTCGGCTACCGCCAGCATGGCTTCCAGACGCCGCAGGACGCGATCGGAGCGCCAGTCCTTGGCCAGCTCCACGGCAGAGCGCGTCAGGTGGCCCTGGTGCTTTTCGAGCTTGGCCTCGAAGCGCTCGAACAGCGTGAAGGCGTCGGCCGTTCCGCCGGCGAAGCCGGCGAGGATCTTGTCATGATAGATGCGCCGCACCTTGCGCGCGCTGGCCTTGATGACGATATTCCCGAGCGTGACCTGGCCGTCGCCGCCCAGGGCGACGACATGGCCGCGACGCGCGGAAACGATGGTGGTACCGTGGAATTGTTCCATGGAGGGCGGTTTCCATATTGTCCGGGCTGGCCGGGGCGCGCATGCGGAAAAGGCATCCTGCGAGCCGCACCCCCGATTATCGGGGCGAACAGGCCCGCTTGAAAGGCCCCCGGCCTGAATATCCAACTGGCCGTTGAAAAACGCTTCCCGATCTCAAACAGGACCGCATTCTCCAGTTCGCTGCACAGGGAAGCGTTTTTCGAAAGCCCCTGAAGTCGGGGGTCAAGGGGGGCGTCCCCCTTGTTCAACAAGCTGCTAGCGCGATCTGCCCGGCTCCCAGTACGGGGCGACAAGCTCGGCGCGCAGGCGATAGCTGGCAGCGCCCATGCCCGTCTCGGAGCGGGCAACCTCCAGCGTGCCGTCGACCCAGACAGCATCCATGGTCGCAGTGTCGCGCACGGGCTTGGATGCAGAAACGTGGATGATCTGGTTCGACGGCGGCGGCGGCACGTGAATACAAGCGCCGAAATACGGCACCAGCAGGAACTCGGTGATCTGCTTGCCCTTGCGCTCCAGGGGAACGACGAACCCCGAAATCCGCACGCGGTTACCGTGCATTTCCGCCTTCGACGGGGCGTTGCTCCACACCTCGCGCAGTTTCTCAAGGGCACGAATGGCGCGCGGGTCGGAGTCGTCGAGCATGCTCAGGTCAATGCCCTTGAAGAGCTGTCGCGGATCCCAGTCGGCCGGAATCAGGTCATCCCACTTGATCGCCCTGAATCCGGATGCCGGCGTCGCAGCCTTGGCCTGTGGCAGGCGCTCGCCGAGCTGGTACGCGGGACCCCGGTCCGCGGAGAACGCCGTCACCCCGGCGCCGACGCCAGCCAGTCCCGCCGCAATGATCAGTGCCCGCGACATCCTCGACATGTTGAATCTCCTTGCCATTCAGGTTCTCGGCATCAGGCCGTCGGCCAACGACAGGCGATAGGCGCGATAGCCGGGAACCAGGCTCGCCGCCAATCCTACCCCAACGACCATCCCCAGCCACTGCAGTTCCTCCAACGACACCACGCGCGGCTGGATGGCGACCCCGTAGCGCAGCTCCACCAGCGGCCCGAGCGCCACCGTTGCCACCGCCAGCATGAGCAGGCCCAACACGGCACCCAGCACCGTGACGAACAGTCCCTCGAGCGTCAGCAGTGCGAAGATGTCCCGTGGGCGCGCACCGACGGCCCTCAGGATCGCCAATTCGCGACGGCGCTCGCCCAGCCCGGCAAGGATCACCGCCACCAGCCCTGTCAGGCCCACGGCAACCACCATCGCGGAGATCGCGAGCAGCGTCTTCTCCGCAACGCCGACGATCTGCCACAGATCATCCAGGGCCACGCCGGGCAACGCTGCCAGCAGCGGCTCGTCGGGATAACCGTTTACCTGCCGCTGCACGGCAAAGACCGCCGAGCGGTTCTTCAGCCCGACCAGCGCCGCGGTGACCTGCTTGGGCGCAAGGTTGAACTTGCTGACGAACTCGGCCGGGATCGAAAAACCGGGAATGCGCGCGCCGCCCTGCCAGTCGAGGTGGATGGCCTCGATGGCCTCCAGGCTGACATGCACGGTCCGGTCCACGGGCGTGCCGGTTCGCTCCAGGATCCCGACCACGGCGAACGGTTTGTCGTCGTGTGCGGCCAGGCTGACCTCGCCGGCGCCATGGTTGAGCACGATGCGGGCGCCCTCGCCGTAGCCGAGTCGTTCTGCGACCTCTGCGCCGATGACTGCCTCGAACAGTGCCTTGTTGCGCCGCCCAGCCGCCAGCACCAGGGCGCGGGACTCCCCGTAACGGAAATGCTCGAAGTAGCCGGCATTGGTGCCCAGCACCGGGAATCCTCGGTGTGAATCACCCAGCGACAGCGGCACCGCCCAGGCCACCTGGGGATGGTTCTCCAGCATCCGGAAACTGTCCCAGCGCATGTTGTTGGTGGCATCGCCGATGCGGAACACCGCATACAGCATCAACTGCACGGCGCTGGCGCGGGCGCCGACCACCAGGTCAGTACCTGACACTGATCGGGAGAAGGTGTCCCGTGCATCCGTGCGCACGCGCTCGATGCCGACCAGCAGGGCGACGCTGAGCACGAAGGCGATCAGCGTCATGCCGAGCGTCAGCCGGCGGTTCCAGGCACTGCGCGCAGCGAGGGTCAACGCGTAGCTCATGCGGCCTCGCCGACGGCAATCGCGCGGTTGATGTCGGCCAGCGCCAGTTGTCGCGGGAAGCCGGCTGCCAGGCGATGGTCGTGGCTCACGAAGATGACGGTGGCCCCGGCGGCCGCGGCTTCGGTGAGCAGCAGATCGACGAACACCGACTGCAGCCCGGCATCCATGGCCGAGGTCGGCTCGTCGGCGATGATGATCTCCGGACCGCCGATCAGCGCACGCGCCGCCGCCACCCGTTGCTGCTGTCCCACGCTCAGGCGAACGGCCTCGCGGTGGAGCAGGTCGCCGGTCATGCCAAGCCGGTCGAGCAGCCGGCAGGCTTCGTCGAACGGCGTGGCGCCGCGCGCCATAACGCGCTCGCGCCGGCGTGAAGAAAAGCGAACCGCCAGCAGCACGTTGTCGACGACGCCGAGGTAGGGAATGAGGTTGAACTGCTGGAAGATGTAGCCGACATGGTCGGCGCGGAAACGGTCGCGCGCGGGCGCGGCCAGCCCGGACAGTTCAGTACCGAGCAGGGCCAGTGCCCCGTGCTCGGGCAGCAGCACTCCGCCCAGCAAGCCGAGCAGGGTGCTCTTGCCGCTGCCGCTGGGCCCGTACAGGAACAGGTGCTCTCCACGCGGCGCCTCGAACGCAGGAATATCGAGACAGGCCGCCGTCGCCCCCGGCCAGCGAAAGACCAGCTCACGGATGCGAATGACAGGCAGTTCACCCATCCGGGGAACCTACCATGAAACCATGCGCTGGGACGACGACAGGCGAACCGCCTTCTGGCCTGCAGGCCCGGCCACCTGGGCGTCGATGCGGCGCAGGCCGCGGAAGGCATCGAACAGCCGCACCTCCACCCCCTTCAGCGCGGCGGGCTGCTCGCACTTGAAGGCAAATTGCGCGAGCAGCTCCGCGTGGCCTTCGCCGCCCAGCTCGCCCTTCTTCGGGCCGTGTGAATGGCCGCGGTGCGCCGTCTTACCCGCCTGCGCTGAAGGCTGCTTTTCCGCGCGCCCTTCGATGACCCCATTCATGCCCAGCACCGGCGCGTTGACCACGCTGGCGTGGGGCGTGCAGCGCGCGTCCCGCGACGGCACGAACAACGCATCCGGCCTGGCCAGGCGCTCGCCCAGGGCTTGCGCCGCCGCCTTCTGCTTGTCGGTGCGCGGCGCGTGCTCGAAGCCGATCAGGTTCTCCAGTGGCGAGGCAAGCTGCACGGTCAGCGCCTGTCCCTGCACCGCGATCTGCAGTTCCGCATTGCCGTGGACATGCGCGTGCTGGGCAAGGGACTTGCCACAGGCCAGTGAAGTCGCAATCACGGCAATGACCGCATACATTCGATTCATGTTCTTCCTCCCTGTGTTCAATGGACGTGCTGGCCATGCAACAGGTGGCCGGCCAGGATGAGACCGATCCCGGCTGCGATCATGGCCAGTTGAGACACTGCCGATCTCCCGCCGTGGTTGTGGTGCAGGTCGGGGATGAGGTCCGCAACGGCAATGTAGATGAAGCTAGCCGCGGAGATGGCGAGCGCGTACGGCACCGCCGCCTGCATCTGCAGCAGCAGCAGGTAGCCCAGCACGCCGCCGACCACGGATGCGAGACTGCACAGCGCGTTCAACACCAGAGCGCGCCGGCGGGTGTAGCCGGCGTGCAGGAGCACCATGAAGTCCCCGGCCTCCTGCGGCACTTCATGGGCGATGACGGCAAGCGTCGCGGCCGTGCCGAGTTCGGTGCTCTGGAGAAAGGCCGCGGCGATCAGCACCCCGTCGACGAAGTTGTGCACGGCGTCGCCCACCAGGACCATCGGGCCCGACACCCTGATTGCCGGCTCGTGATGGTATACGCCGTGTGCGTGGCGCCACAAGGCCAGCTTCTCGATGACGAAGAACAGCATCACGCCGCCCAGCACCACGGCCCCGGCCTCTTCGACGTCGAGCCCCGCATTCACTGCCTCGGGCAGCAGATCAAGAAAGGCCGCGGCCAGCATGGCGCCGACGGCGAAGCTCACCAGGCGCGGCAGCCAGCGCTCGAGCAGGACCAGCGTCGCCAGCGCGGCCGCCAGCATGCTCAGGACGCCCCCCGCCAGTGTCGCCAGAATGATTTGTAGCAGCGTATCCATGTCTCTCCTACATTTGGCCGGACGCAACGGGTGTCACGACCGGGCATTCGTGAACCGCCCCGGGCAGGAGGCGCCTGCCCGGGGTTCAGTGCATCGCTCAGAAGCTGGCGCGCAACCCCAATAATATACCTCGTCCCGGCAGTGGCGCCTGATCCTTGAGGAACGACACATGGTTGCGGGCGTTCGCATTCAGCAGGTTGGTGGCGCGCAGGAACGCCTCCCAGCCGGCCGGGCCCGACTTGAAGCGCGAGGAGGCCGAGGCATCCACCAGCGTGTAGCCGTTGGTGGGCAGCTCGTTCGCTGCGATGCGTCCCTGGCCGAGGATGCGGTTCACGTCCAGCCGCGCACTGAGCACTTCACGTCCGTGGACCAGGCTCGCGCCGATGCGCATCGGTGCGATGCGCGGCAGCGGCTCGCTGGTATCGGCGTTGCGCGCCTGCGTGTAGTCCGCGCGCAGCTCCAGGTCGAGGGTGGAGCCGCGATCCAGCAGCCGCACGCGGCCCTGCGCCTCGAACCCGGTGAACACCGCCGGCACCGCGCGAAACGCCACCTCGGGCAGGATTTCGAAGCCCGCCGCCGTCATGCCGCCCCCGACATCGACCGGAGCCACTGCGCCGTCGGCAGCACGGTCGGCGCCGGTGCGAAACTCGGTGATGAAATTCCGGAACCGGGTGTGAAACACGCTGAAACTGCCCGATTTCGGTCCCGCGCGCAGCCGCACCCCCACATCGAGCGATCGCGCCCGCTCCTTGTCGAAGCCCGGATTGCCCACCTCGTAGGCGCCGGTGGCCACGTGCGGCCCGTTCGCATACAGTTCGGTCGCTGTGGGCGCGCGCTGGGTGGACGCGAGGTTGGCCGTCAGCGCCACGCCGTTCGCCAGCGGATAGAGCGCGCCGACGCTGGTGCTCGCTGCGCTGAAGCTGCGCTCCTGCGCAGCGCCGAAGCGCGGAACGACCTGCCCGGTCGGCACGTTGCCGCCGCCCTCGGAGCGCGCGGCGGTCCGCTCCAGCCTGCCACCGAAGTTGAGCTTCAATTTGCCCACCGGCAGCTCTTCGTAGAGGAAGACGGCGCGGGTCGTGGTGTGGGTCTGCGGCACGAAGGCCTCGTCGCCCAGCGCCGAGAAATCCACCTTTCCCAGTTGCAGCCCCAGCGATCCGGTCAGGGGACCCATCGGACGATGCACTGCCTCCAGCCGCGCCTCGTGGCCGGATGATCTGAACAGGGTGCTCACCGCGCCCGCATCCAGCTCGCGATGCTCATGGTCGGTCTGCCCCCACTTCAGCTTGAGGCCGCTCACCACGCCACGCAGGTCGAACACCTCCCCGGCAAAGTCCCAGCGCGTGCTCTTCATGTCGATGCGAACCGCCGGCTCGGCCACCGTGCCGTACTCGGAGTCCAGGGCCGAGTACGACAGTCCCGCCGACCCCTTGTGCCAGAACACCGTACCGCCCAGGCCGCCGCCGGACGAAGTCGAGCTGCTGTTGGGCAGTCGCGTGCGGGCATCCAGCAGTTCCTGCGCCACATTCCGATTGCCGGCAGCGGCCTCGGCACGCAGCCGATCGGACACCGCCGGCCCCTTGATGCGCAGATCGACGGTCTCGCGGCTGTAGGCATCCGCGTTCAGCACGAAGCGCCCGTTGCCGGCCGCGATCCTGGCGCCGCCGGTGCGTTCGCCCTCGGCGCCGCCCATTCTGGCTTCCAAGGAACCGTTCATGCCGGTCAAGGGGGCCTTGGCGATGCGGCTGTCGATGACATTCACAACGCCGCCGACGGCATTGCCGCCGTAAAGCAGCGCAGCGGAGCCGCGCACCACTTCCACACGCTCCGCCGCCATCAGATCGACGGCGTCGGCATGATCGAAGCTAAGCGACGACGCATCCAGCATGCCGGTGCCGTTCTGCAGAATGCGGATGCGGTCTGCATCCAGGCCGCGGATCACCGGCCGGCTTGCATTCGGTCCGAAACCCGTCGAACTATGCCGGGCAGATTGCTGATGGTTTCACCCAGCGTGCTGCGCTTTCGCAGCAGCAGTCCTTCGCCATCGAGCACCGCGGCCGGCGGCACCAGGTCAAACAGGTCCGAGCCCAGCGGGCTGGCCGTGACGATCACGGCCTCGAGCCGGACCGGCGACGGGGTTGGGGACGCAGCGGGGGGCCGGCCTGGGCCGGGGTCTGTGCAGACGCCGCCCACGGCAGGGCCAACGCGATAGCGAGCGCCGTCCGGTTGATACGGAACATCGTCCATCTCCTGAAAACGTTCGAGCGTCCGGCCGAAATCGGCCGGACACGGTTGTTGCGGCGGGCTCAGGAACGTTGCGCGGGCGGTGCGCGGGAGTGGTAGGGGGGGCAACGGCAAGACTCAGCGCGGGTGGCTGCGGTCCTGCCGCGGGCAGCAGGTTGTCGGCAAGGTGAGTCGGCGACACCGCCGGCGCAGTCGCCTTGCAGTCGATGCCATGGAAGACGAGGCAAAGCTCGGCCGGATGGTCCAGCGGTTCCGGCCCGTCACCTGCGCGGGCGTGGTCATGGTCATGGTCGTGGACATGGTCATGCCCGGCGTCGCTGCCGTGGTCATGCAGGGGATGTGCAAAGGCCTTGGCTACCGACAGTTCGTGCCGGAGGTGCGACACTCCGTGGGTCTGCGCTGCCCACTGCGCCACCGCGAGGGCGACGAACAGGAGCAGGCAAGGACGCCGCGGGAGCTGATCTTCATGCCGAGGGCGACCCCGTCAATCGCGGGAATCAGTCGCCATAGAGCTTCTGGCGCTGCTCGCGGCGCGTCTGCGCGTCGATGGTGAGGGTCGCGGTGGGGCGCGCCAGCAGGCGCGGGATGCCGATGGGATCGCCGGTCTCCTCGCAGTAGCCGTACGACTCGTCGTCGATGCGGTGCAGCGCCTCCTCGATCTTCTTCAGCAGCTTACGTTCGCGGTCGCGCGCGCGTAGCTCCAGTGCGTTTTCTTCCTCGATGGTGGCCTGATCGGCCGGATCGGGTTCTGCGGTGTGCTCGCGCAGGTGTTCCGAGGTGGAGCCCGCGTTCTCGAGCAACTCGTTGCGCATGACGATGAGCTTCTCCTTGAAGAACGCCAGCTGCTGTACATTCATGTACTGCGATGCCGGCATCTTGCGCAACGCCGCCTCGGTGAGGCGCGTCGCAGATGCGGATGCCGGTTTCTTGGCTACTTGTCTCACGAGGGATCCTGTCTCACGAGGGATCCTTCCAGGCCTTTCATGATCATGTCTTGCGGCAGATTCCTGCCGATGAATACCATGGTGCTCGAGCGCTTCTCATCCCTGCCCCAGGTGCGTCCCATTTCCCCGCTCGCCATCATTTGCACGCCCTGGAAGATCACCCGCTGCGCTATCCCCAGGACATGAAGGACACCTTTATATCGCAACAGATTCTCGCCGTATACCCTGACGACGCCGGAGAGGAACTCTTCCAGTGCCGGCCCGTTGAACGGCGCAGAGGAACGGAACACGAATGACGACACCTGCTCGTCGTGCGTGTGTTCGGCATTCTCGAGGAATTCCGGATCGATCTCCAGCACCTCGTTCAGGTTGAAGCCGCGAATGTCGAGGATCTCGTCCACCGGCGCGTCGCCGAAGTTCACCTTCTTCACCGGCGCGCGCGGGTTCATGTGCACCAGGCGCGAGCGCAGCTTGTCGGCCTCATCCTCGCTCACCAGGTCGGTCTTCGAGAGCAGGATGCGGTCGGCGAAGCCGACCTGCTCCTGCGCCTCGCGGAAGTCATCTAGCGTCTTCTGGCCGTGCTTGGCATCGACCACCGTGATGACGCTATCGAGCAGGTAGTAATCGCGGATCTCCTCGTCGAGGAAGAAGGTCTGCGCCACCGGCCCGGGATCGGCCATGCCGGTGGTTTCGATGATGATGCGCTCGAACCACAGCTTGCCGCGCTCGCGCTTGTCCTTCAGTTCGCCCAGGATGCGCTGCAGGTCGCCGCGCACGGTGCAGCAGATGCAGCCATTGTTCATCTCGACGATCTGCTCTTCGCGATCGTCGATGAGGATCTCGTTGTCGACGCCGGCCTCGCCGAACTCGTTCTCGATGACGGCGATCTTGTGCCCGTGCTGCTCCTTGAGGATGCGGTTCAGCAACGTGGTCTTGCCGCTGCCGAGGAACCCGGTGAGGATGGTGACAGGCACCAGTCTGGATTGCTGCTTCTTTGCCATGCATGGCCTCCGAATCTTGCTTTGGGGGAAGCGCCGCCCGGATGCGCGGCCACCCTGGCCGGACAGCCCGCCGGACCGGGGCTTGCCCGAAAAAGGCCGGATTAGACCACAGTCAGCGGTTTGGCGCCACCGGCCCGGGCGCGGGGTGCCAGTACCTCAGCCAGCGGCGTAGGGTGGCATGGCGCAGCGTATTCCACACTCGGGCGCGCATCCGGGGCTGGTCAGGCCCGGCGGCGGGCCAGCAGCAGGCCTTTCAGGTACTCGCCTTCCGGGAATTCGAGCAGTACCGGATGATCGGCAGCGGCTTGAAATCGCCCCTCGATGGTGCAGGATACTCCGGCATCGG
>VGIE01000005.1 GCA_016867955.1 Betaproteobacteria bacterium | reverse complement strand
GCATGGCGCTGATCGCCCTCGGACTGGCCGCCATCGACGGGCGCATCTTCAGATGGTTGCGCTCCCGATTGCCCGGCGCACGGGCAAGGTAGCAAGCCATGACTCGCTCCGCCGCCACGCACATGAGCGCCCTGGAATGGTCGCTGCTGATCCTGCTGGGCGCGCTCTGGGGCTCATCCTTCCTGTTCAACAAGATTGCGCTGAGGGAGTTGCCCCATTTCTCGCTCGTCTGCGTGCGACTGATGCTTGCGACGACGTTCCTGTTCCTCTGGGCACGCGCATCCGGATTCCCGATTCGAAGGTCGTGGCGGACCTGGCGAGATCTCGCCATCATGGGATTCCTCAACAACTTTCTGACCTTCAACTTCACCACCTATGGCCAGACACACATCAACGCCGGGCTCGCGGCCATCATCGCCGCGTCGGCGCCGCTGTTTGTCGTGCTGCTCTCCCACTTTCTTACCCATGACGAGAAAATGACTCGTCGCAAAGTGGCCGGCGTGATGGCCGGCATTGCCGGCGTCGCGGTGATCATGGGCCTCGATGCGATTCGTGGAATCGGCGCCCATGTCTGGGCGCAGTTCGCCGTACTGTGCTCGGCGGTCGCCATGGCCTCTGCCGGGATTTTCGGCCGCCGGCTGAAGAACGTGCCGCCCGTGGTCTCGGCTGGCGGGCAGGCGGCCTGTTCGATGCTGCTGATGATCCCGATCGCGATCATCGTCGATCGCCCGTGGGAACTGACAATGCCCGGCGCCGCCACCTGGGGCAGCATCGCCGGCCTGGCCATCATCGGTTCCGGCGTTTCCTACGTGCTGTTCTTCCGGCTGCTGGCCACCGTCGGCGCGACCAACGTGATCCTGGTCAACGTGCTCACGCCAGTGAGTGCCGTCTTGCTCGGTGTGCTCTTCCTTGGCGAGCACATCGAGCTTCGGCATCTGGCCGGCATGCTGATGATTGCTGCCGGGCTCGCCACCATCGACGGGCGCGTGCTGAGATGGTTGCTCACGCGCGTGACCGGCCGGTGAACGCCCGGCGCAATCTGCCGCCCGGTATCGGCACCGACATCCCGCACGGATTTCGCATGGGCGCATTCGAATGGGTCCTGCTCATCGCGCTCTCTGCGGCCTGGGGGTCTTCGTTCTTCTTCAACAAGGTGGCGCTGCGCGAGCTGCCACCTTTCACGCTGGTGTGGCTGCGTTCGATGATGGCCGCGGTGTTCCTCTATTTCATCGTGCGGATCTCGGGCCAGTCGATGAGACTGCCGCCGGGCGTCTGGAAGGACTTCGCCCTGATCGGGACGCTGAACAGCCTGATTCCGTTCTCCCTTATCTCCTACGGCCAGATGCAGATCGCCAGCGGCCTGGCTTCCATCCTCAACGCCACATCGCCCCTGTTCACGGTGCTGGTCGCGCACTACGCCACGCGCGATGAGCGCATGACCGCGGCCAAGCTCATCGGCATCGCCTTCGGGATTGCCGGCGTCACGGTCATGGTCGGCGTCGACGCCCTGCGCGGACTCGGGCTGCACGCACTCGCGCAGGTTGCCATTCTCCTTGCCGCGCTGTCCTATGCCAGCGCGAGCATCGTCAGCCGCCGCCTCTCCGGCCTGCGTCCCATGGTGGCGGCCACCGGACCGATGATCTGCTGCGCCTTCATCATGGCGCCCTTCGCGCTCGTCATCGACCACCCTTGGAATCTGGCGATGCCCGGCGCGACCACCTGGGGCGCGATGACGGGGCTGGTGGTGTTCTGCACGGCGGTTTCCTATTACCTCTACTTCCGCATCCTTGCCATCGCCGGGGCGACCAACCTGATGCTGGTGACCTTCCTGATCCCGGTCAGCGCGCTGCTGCTGGGCATGCTGGTCCTCGGTGAGATCATCGAGCCCCGGCAATTCGCCGGCATGGCGCTCATCTTCGTCGGGCTCGCGGCCATCGACGGCCGGGCCCTGCGCCGCCTGGGCCTGCGCTAAAGCCCGAATGATCCGGGGAACGTCTGTGCGAAAATTCCGCTACATGCCCTATTCTGCAGAGCCGACATGAGTGAACCAACCCTCCAGATCGAAATCGCCGGCGGCATCGCCACCGTCTGGCTGAATCGGCCCGACCTGCGCAACGCCTTCGACGAAACCGTCATCGCTGAAATCCACGCCGCGTTCGAGTCGCTGGCAGCGGACACCGGCGTGCGTGCGGTGGTGCTCGCCGGCCGCGGCACGGCCTTTTGTGCCGGCGCGAACCTCAACTGGATGAAGAGGATGGCAGGCTTCAGCGTCGAGGAGAACCGCGCCGATGCCATGGCCCTTGCCCGCATGCTGCAGCGGATCCACACCCTGCCCAAGCCGACCATTGCGCGCGTGCACGGCGCGGCTTTTGCCGGCGGCCTGGGCCTGGTGTGCGTCTGCGACATCGCCATCGCATCGACCGAGGCGCAGTTCCGCCTGTCGGAAGTGCGCCTCGGCCTCACGCCGGCCACCATCAGCCCCTATGTCATCAATGCCATCGGCGAGCGCCAGGCGCGGCGCTACTTCCTCACCGCCGAGGCCTTCGATGCCGCCGAAGCACTGCGTATCGGCCTCGTGCACGAGACCGTCGCTCGAGAAGCGCTCGATGAACGCGTCGCCTATCTTGCGGCGCAGCTCGCGCAGGGAAGCCCGGCGGCGCTGGCCGCGTCCAAGGAACTGATCGACGCCGTGGCGCGCGCGCCGCTCGATGACGCGCTGATCGCCGACACCGCCGTGCGCATTGCCGAAGCGCGCGCCTCGGCGGAGGGCAAGGAGGGCGTGCGCGCCTTCCTCGAGAAGCGCCGGCCGGCGTGGCTTGCCGGGTCGGCACCGAGGAACCCGGGAGCAAGGCCATGAGCCTGCCGAATAGCGTTCACATTGTCGAAGTCGGCCCGCGCGACGGACTGCAGAACGAGCCCAACGCCGTGCCGACCGCGGTCAAGCTCGAACTCATCCACCGCCTGGCCGATGCCGGCCTGACCAGCATCGAGGCCACTTCCTTCGTCTCGCCGAAGTGGGTGCCGCAGATGGGCGACCACACCGCCGTGATGCAGGGCCTGCAGCGCAAGCCCGGCGTCGCCTACCCGGTGCTGGTGCCCAACATGAAGGGCATGGAGGCGGCCGTGGCCGCCGGAGCGGACGAAATCGCCGTCTTCGCCGCCGCCACCGAACGCTTCAGCCAGCGCAACATCAATTGCAGCATCGCCGAGAGCCTGGAGCGGTTTCGCCCTGTAGTGGAACTCGCCAAAGCCAACGGCATCCGCATTCGCGGCTATATCTCCGTCGTCGTCGGCTGCCCCTACGAGGGCGAGGTCGACCCGCAGGCCGTCGCCGGCATCGCCCGGGACCTGGTCGCCATGGGCTGTTACCAGATTTCGCTCGGCGACACCATCGGCGTCGGCACGCCGGGCAAGATCCAAGCCATGATCGGGGCCGTCGCGAATCGCGTACCGATGCAGCGGCTCGCCCTGCACACGCACGACACCTGGGGCCAGGCGCTGGCCAACATCTATGCAGCGCTGGAGACGGGCATTACCACCATCGACAGCTCCGTCGCCGGTCTTGGCGGCTGCCCCTACGCCAAGGGCGCCAGTGGCAACGTGGCCACCGAAGACGTGCTCTACATGCTCAACGGCCTCGGCATCCGCACCGGCGTCGATCTCGACCAGGTGTTTGCCGCAGGCCGGTTCATCTGCGCACAGATCGGGCGCACGCCCAGCTCGCGAGTCTCGCAGGCCAAGGCCGCAAGGCAGAGCGCGTGAACTCGTCGCGCACATGCGACTGAGCGGCGCATCGGCTTGAGCAGTCCGATCTATCCTCGGCCGGGCCCGAAGGACTGGGCCATGATGGTCGCACTCGCCGTCCTGTGGGGAGGCTCGTATTTCTGGAGTGCCATTGCCCTGAGGGACATGCCGCCCTTCGCCATCGTGGCGGCGCGCCTGACCATCGGCGCCGTGCTGCTCATGGCGTACGTGCGCTCGCGCGGCCACAGCATGGTGCTGCCGCTTGCGCTCTGGCGCGACCTGTTCGTCCTGGGTTTCCTGAACCTGTTTCTGCCGTTCTGCCTCGTCACCTGGGGCCAGACGCAGATCGCGAGCGGCCTCGCGGCCATCTTCAACGCCACGGCGCCGCTGTTTGCCGTGGTGGTGGCGCACTTCGCCACGCGCGACGAGCGCCTGACCGTGCCGAAGCTCGCTGGCGTGCTGCTCGGCATCGCAGGTGTCGCGGTGATGGTCGGCGTGGACGCGCTGCGCGGCCTGGGACTGCAGGTGATCGCGCAGCTTGCGGTGCTCTGCGGCGCCATGTCCTATGGCCTGGCCGCGGTCTACGCGCGGCGCTTTCGCAACCAGCCATCCATGGTCGTCGCCACCGGGCAGATCACCGGCGCCGCCGTGATGAGCCTGCCGGTGGCGCTGTTTGCAGACCAGCCATGGGCGCAGCCCGTGCCCAGCCTGCTGTCGGCCTTCGCCGTCGTCGCCATGGGCATACTGAGCACCGCCGTGAGCCCGCTGCTCTATTTCGCCATCCTCAAGTCCGTGGGCGCCACGAACGCCATCGTGGTTACCTTCCTCGCGCCGGTGAGCGCGCTGATCCTGGGCATCGTCATCCTGGGCGAGGCCTTCACCGCGCAGCAGGCCGGCGGCATCGTGTTGATCGGCCTGGGCCTCGCCGTCATCGACGGGCGCCCATTCCGGCGCGCGCGCGCGGCGTTGGCGCGCGGGTAGACGGCAGGCAGGACCGGCGCGGCACACGGCACGACGCGCGCGCACGTGGGAATGGCGGGCGGGCCGGGATCGGCTCAGAATTGGCAGGGCTTGGGCCAGGAATGATCAAATTGCACCAGCAAGGCATGGAGGAGGAGACTTGAGCAACCAGACCATAATTGAAGCCGCGCACGCGGAAGCTGTCGCCGACATGGTGCAGCTCACCGATTACGATGAGATCGGCGAGGTGCTGAAGTCGCGCAAGTTCCTTCAAGGCGGGCATCGCATCGCACGCCAGTCGCTGATGAAGGACGTCGTCTTCATGATCGACGGGGAGGAGCACCTCTCGCGCCGGCGCATCCTCGCCCGGCTGCTCGATGATGACGCCGTCGCCGGCTACCGCGACCGCCATCTGGTGCCGGTGGTGGAACGCTGCCTCGCCGAGGAGGGCGCCGCACACCGCGGCGCCGACGGCCTGGTGCGCACCGACCTTGCTCCGCTCATCCAGGTCTGCCTGCACCGCGTGGCCGCGGCGCTGGTCGGCATCGACGGGCTGGAATCGGCGGAGGCCACGCAGCGCTTCATCGGCCAGGTGCGCACCATCACGGCCGGTCAGACCGTGGACTGGAGCCTCGAGGACAAGGACGCGGTGCTCGCGCGCGGGCATGCGGCGCGCGATGAATTCCAGCGCGAATTCTTCGCACCTTCGATCGAGCGCCGCAAGCGGATCGTTGCCGACGCACACGCAAGGGGCAACAGTCCGGCCGCCATCGCCGCGCTGGCCACCGACATGCTCACGCTGATGGTCGTGCACCGGGAAGACACCTGGAAGAGCGACGACATGCTGCTGCTGCGCGAGGTGAACGGCTTCATCACCGGCTCGACGCAGACCACGGCCAACGGCTTCATCTCGCTCGCGCTGCGCCTGGAGCGCTGGTTCGCGAAGCACCCCGAAGACCGCGCGCTGATCGACAGCGATCCGGAGTTCCTGCGCCGCGCCGCCTTCGAGTCGCTGCGCCTGACCGTCGCGCCGCCGGCGCGCATCCGCACCGCCACCGAGGACGTCACCCTCGCCAGCGGCCGCACCATCAAGGCCGGGCAGAGCGTCGCCATGTACTTCGTCCCGGCCAACATGGATCCGGCGCGCTTCGGCGAGCACCCCGAGGAGTTCAATCCGCGCCGCAAGGTTGCCCAGGGCGTGCCGCCCTGGGGCATGGCCTTTGGCGCCGGCGCACATGCCTGCCCGGGCCGGCCGCTCGTGACCGGCAGCCGCAACCCCATGGGCAAGGTGGGTGCGGATGGCACGCTGGTATCGATCTCGCGCCGCTTCTACGGTGCCGGCATGGAACTCGACCCCGACCGGCCCCTGGTGCGCGACCCCAACACGCACTACGAGATCTATTCGAGCGTGCCGATCCGCTTCAGGAAGCTGTAGCCAGTCCGGCGGCGATCACCGTTCTGCTCTTGCCCATCCAGCGAAAGGTCCCGGAACAACATGAAGATCTTCTTTTCCCCGGCGTCACCCTATGTCCGCAAGTGCATGGTCACGGCGCACGAGCTCGGCGTCATCGATCGCATCGAGAGGCTTGGCAGTGCCGCCAACCCCGTCAATCGCGATGCCAATATCGTCAAGGCCAATCCGCTGGGCCAGGTGCCGACCTTCTTCTGCGACGACGGCACGGCCCTCTTCGACAGCATCGTGATCTGCGAGTACCTCGACGCCACCTTCGGCGGAAGACTGTTTCCCGCCGCGGGCGCGAAACGCTGGCTGCGCTTGAGGGAGCACGCCGTGGCTGACGGCATCCTCGGTGCCGCGCTGCTGGCGCGCTACGAGGCGACGATGCGTCCGGAGGCGCTGCGCTGGGGTGACTGGACGAACGGACAACTCGCCAAGGTCCGTTCGGGCGTGCAATGGCTGGAGGGTGCGGTCGGAACCTTCGGCGATCGCGTGGACATCGGCACGCTGTCGGTCGGCTGCGCACTGGGGTATCTCGACTTCCGCTTCGCCGACCTTGAGTGGCGCGCAGCCGCACCCGGGGTTGCCGCCTGGTACGCGGCGTTCTCCCGGCGGCCCTCGATGCTGGCCACGGTTCCACACGCGCCGTAATCCGCCGGTCGCGGATGCGCGAACCGGCTCGAGCATCGCCCGCAGGGCCCACCCCGCCGGGATTGATTCAGGTCAATCACCCGCTGCCGTGGGGGAATAGCCTGGATGACGACGAGGGTTCCTGCACGGGAGGGGCTGCGGGCGACCCCCGATTGCGATGACGGGGCAAACTGCGAATATGGCGAGGCGGGGCGCGCCATGAACGACAACCAGCGCGTGTCGGAACTTCTGCGCACGGCGGCCGGCCGGCTCGAAGCGCAGGGCGCGAACCCGTTCCGCGTCAACGCGTACCGCCGCGCGGCGGGCAACATTGCCGGGCTCGCGCCGGGCGTGCGCGAGATTTTCGACAGGGACGGCGTGGCAGGACTGGATGCCCTGCCCGGCATCGGGCCGGGCATCGCCGCGGCCATCGCGGAGATTCTGGTTACCGATCGCTGGACGTTGCTGGAGCGTCTGCGGGGCAGCGCCGACCCCATGGCCTCGCTGCAGGCCGTCGCGGGCTTCGGCCCGGAGCTGGCGAAGAAGATCCATGACACCCTGCACGTCGACACGCCCGAGGCGCTAGAGGACGCGTGCCGCGACGGCAGGCTGTCGAGCGTCCCCGGCATCGGCGCGCGGCGCGCCTGAGGATGAAACCGCCGATCCGGGCACGCCGGCCTGAAGTCCGCGCGCGGACGGGAACGGGTCGGGCTGCCCTCGAGGGCGTCATGCCGGGCAGTGCGTGCTCCTGCTGCTTTTCGCCCGGCGCCCCCGACAGGCCGATTCATGAATACTGACTAATTAATTAAGAAATAGTCTGCTACATTGTCTTTATCGATATATTACTGATATATGCTTCGAACAGAAGGCGGCTGCGTGGAGGCCTAGGACAGCAAGGCCACCGCCCCGGAGAAGCTGAGGAAGGCCAGCGCCGTGGACAGCAGGATCACCCGCGCCAGGCGCGCGCTGTTGGCGCCGTAGCGCTCGGCGAGCAGCACCACGTTGCTTGCGCTCGGCAGCGCCGCCACCAGCACCATGATGGTGAGCGTGAAGCGGTCGATGGGCACGCCCAGGCGAATCGCCGCGCTGCCCAGCAGCATCACCAGGAGCGGATGCAGCAGCAGCTTGCCCAGCGCGATGGGCACGTAGTCGATGAGCGGCGTGCGGTCGATGCTGGTCAGCTGCGAGCGCGCCAGCACCGCGCCGATGGTAAACAGCGCCACCGGCGATGCCGCATCGGCAAGCAACCCGAGCGTTGCCATCACCGGCCCGGGCAGGGAGAGCTCGAAGGCCGAGAATGCCGCCCCGAGGAGGATGGACCAGGGCAGCGGGTTGGCCGCGACGCCGCGCAGGGCCTTGCGCGCGGCCCCGGCGGCGCCGCCGTGGCCGGCGGCGTCGACGCTGCCCAGGCGCGACAGCGCAATGCACAGCGAACTGGTGATGACGAGATCCACCACGATGGTGACGATGGTCGGGCCGGCGGCGCGCGCGCCGAACAACGCCACCAGCAGCGGCACGCCCATGAAGCCGGTGTTCGGGAAGGCCGCGGTCAGCGCACCGAAGGCGGCGTTGTTCCAGTCGATGCGCGGCCCGAGCGTGGTAACGATGGTGAAGCCCACGACGATGAGCGCGCATAGCAGGTAGACCCCGAACACGCCCGGGTCGAGCAACTGGCTGATGGGCGTGCCGGCGCCGAAGCGGAACAGCAGGCAGGGCACTGCGAAATACAGCACGAAGGCATTGAGCCCGGGAATGGCCGGCAGCGGCAGCATGGCGCGATGCACCGCCAGGAAACCGGCGAGCACCAGCGCGAAGAACGGGAAGGTGACGGTGAGGATGTGCAGCATGGCGGCATTGTGCCCTGCCTGGCCGGCAGCGCGGCGCGCCAGCGACTATACTGGTCCGCAGTTGCCCAACTTGCCCACACCTATCCAC
The DNA here is from genome assembly GCA_016867955.1 of Betaproteobacteria bacterium. Taxonomy (GTDB): domain Bacteria; phylum Pseudomonadota; class Gammaproteobacteria; order Burkholderiales; family SG8-39; genus CAIYPG01. The sequence continues at coordinate 10,076 of VGIE01000005.1, read as the reverse complement.
GCTGGTTCACGCCTATCCACGCCGGGCCGCCTGGCCGCGGCTGCCGTCCGGAGAATGCCATGCGCATCCTGCTCACTCTTGCCCTGTTGATCGCCGGCGCCTCGAGCGCGTTCGCCCAGGGCGGCTACCCTAACAAGTCCATCACCTGGTATGTCGGCTACGCGCCCGGCGGCAACGCCGACCTGCGCTCCCGCGAAGTGGCGCGCTACCTCGGACCGCTGCTGGGACAGAGCGTGGTGGTGGAGAACCGCGCCGGAGCGGGCGGCAACATCGCCACCGACCTGATCGCCAAGGCCCGGCCCGACGGCTACGTCATCGGCATGGGCAGCTTCGCGCCCTTCGCCGTGAACCAGGCCATGATGAGGTCCATCCCGTTCGACCCGTTGAACGACTTCGCGCCCATCGTGCTGATCGAGCGCGGGCCGCTGGTGCTGATGGTCCCCCAGTCCTCGCCTCACAAGAGCGTGAGCGACATCGTGGCCGCGGCACGGGCCAACCCCGGCAAGCTCACCTTTGCCTCGGGCGGGCTCGGCGGCAGCCACCAGCTGTCGGCCGAACTGCTGAAGTCGCTCATGAAGATCGACCTGGTGCATATCCCCTACAAGGGCGGCGCTCCGGCAGCGGTGGACCTTCTGGCCGGCCGCGTCGACATGATGTTCGAGCAGATGTACTCCGCCATGCCCCACATCCAGGCCGGCAAGACGCGCGCGCTCGCCATCACCAGCAAGAAGCGGCTCGCGCTGGTGCCCGACCTGATGACCATGGAGGAGGCCGGCGTCGCCGGCTTCGAAGTGCTCAACTGGCAGGGCGCCATCGCTCCCAAGGGGACGCCGGCGGCCATCGTCCAGCGCCTCAACGCCGACATGAACAAGGTCTTCGCCATGCCCGAGTTCCGCGACCGCGTGCTCGGGCAGGGCAACGAGCTCAGCGGCGGCACGCCAGAGCAGTTCGCCGCCTTCATCCGCGCCGAGAATGCCAAGTGGGGCGCCATCGTGCGCGCGGCGAAGATCAGCACCGAGTAGCTCTCCCAGCGGCCCATCGCGGCATCGGCATTACAAGTGCACACTGCTGGCTGCGCTGCCCGCCCTTCGGTGGCACGCAATGGCCGCTATTTCGCGACAATGCGGGCCGGAAACTCCGAGGCCCAGTGATTCCCATGGAATCGCTTGCTGAACTTCCAGCCCGACGCCGTTCGCACGAACTCATCCTCGTAGTAGGCGGCGCGCACCACCACCATGCCGTCCTCGCCGCGCTTGCCGGCGTGCACCGCCAGGCCGGAACTCTCGGCGGTCGCCGTGTCACCGTTCAGGAGAATCTCCGCATCATTGGCAAGGAACGGGGTGCTGACGACGCGCTGCATGTCGAACATGCCGCTGCCGTTCATTGTCGACGAGAACCACTCGTCGTAGTACCGCTCGATCGCGCGCGCACCCACCAGCGTCTGGCCATTCGACTCCAGCCGCGCATCGTCGGTAAAGCACGAAGCCATCATGCGGCTGTCGTTCTTCCTGATGGCACGCGCATAGCGCTTCATCACGTCGGCAATTGCCGCCCGGTCGAGCATTTCGCGAACGTGCTTCTGAAAGTCGTCGCCACCCGATGCACTCGCCGACTCCCCTGTCCCCGCCCGCCCTCTTGCATCAGCCATCTCATTCCCCCCTGTCGTTCGTGGATTGCCGGGCTCGCCCCCATTCATCACCCGACCGGACCTGCCGCGTCCCATCCGGCCATTCACACCACCCTGCCCACTTCGGGAGGCCGCCCCGCGAATGCATTCCGGATGTTTTCAAGGACGCCCCTCAGTTCCGCCTCGGTCGCCAGTCGGGTTCCCCCGGCCAGATGCGGTGTCAGGACCACCTGCTCCAGCGCGCAGATCCGGTCGCCAGGAGGCCTCGGTTCGCGACCATGCACGTCGAGGCCGGCTCCCGCCAGCGCGCCGGACTTCAGGGCATCGAACAGCGCGTCCTCGTCGATCAACTGGCCCCGACCGGTGTTGATCAGGAGGGCGCCACGTTTCATGAGCGCCAATCGCTTCCGGGTCAGCACTACCTCGGACCCGGGACGGAAGGTCGCATGCAGGGACACGATGTCGGACTCCCCCAGCAGGTCGTCCAGCAACCGGAACTGCGCGCCGACAGCGCGCTCCTGATCCACAGGCAATCTGTTCCGGTTGGTATAGAGGACCTTCATCCCCAGCGCGCCGGCCTTCTGAGCGACAAGGCAGCCGATCTCCCCCACGCCGACGATGCCAAGCGACTTTCCATACAGTCCGCCGGTGCGCGGGATTCCCGGCCAGTTGTAGCGGTTCTGCCCCACCGGGGCGAGACCGGCGGACGCGTCAGGCGCCCGCACCGCCCGGTCGCAGGCGAGAAGGTTCTTGACCAGCGCCAGCGCCAGCAGCAGCACATGCTCGGCCACGTAATGCAGCATCGGTCTTGGCAGGCAGGACACCCAGATCCCCTTCGATCTCGCGGCGTCGCGATCGATCATGTCGGATCGCTCGCCCCAGCGCTGCACCAGCACCAGCGCCGGATTGGACTCCATCATCGCTTTCGTGACCTGCCCTCGGCGAAACAGCCACACCTGGGAGCCGACCGCATCCTCCGGCCGGGAGCACCTGACCAGTCGAACACCGTCGGCCTCGGTCAATCCTGCGCCCAGCGCCCTCAGCGCCTGCACGTCGCAGACCTCCGGCGCAAAGAAGGCCTTGAGGGCCGGATCGGCCGCCGACGGGTCGGCGCTAAGCAGTTGCATGAGCAATCCGACGATATGGTCCTCATCGAGGATGGCAATGCTTCTGGTCATGAGTTGCTCGCTGCCTGTTGTTCTCCTGGACATACCGCGCGCTGCCGGCTCGGACCGGTAGCAGCGGCGGATGTCACCTGGGTGTGACTTCGCTGACCCACAGGTCCCATGGCCGTTGCAGGTTCGCCTCCGACCCCTCCAGCGCCTCCTGGAAGTTCCTCGCCTCCTGGATCGTGAGATAGTTCACCCTGCCGAGCCTGAGCGATTCGGACTGGATCTTCGCATTGAGCTCGGTGTAGATGGCCCGGAACACGGCAAGACGCAGGTTTCCGGCCACCACCGCATTGCCGTGACCCCGCATCAGCACCACCGCGCTGTCGCCGAGCTTCCTCGCCAGCGCCGCAGCGGTTGTTCCCTTGACGATGAGCAGCGAATTGTTCTCGCCTTCCACGTCGCGGATCTCGAACACGGGCACTGCCTTCTGGAGGAAGCAAGCCATGTGGCACACCGGCTGCAGCGCGGTTTCCGTCACGCTGAAAGGGATGACCGACGGGGAATGGCTATGGACAATCGCGTTGACGTCGGGCCTGGCCTTGAAGATTTCGCCATGGATGAAACGTTCGTTGTAGATCTTGCGCCCCTGCAGGTCGAGCGGATTGCCATCCAGATCGAATTCCATGATGTCGCCGGGACCCACCATCGAAGGCGCACTCGCCCGCGACATGAAGTAGTGACCGGGATTCACTGCGGACCGCACGCTCACATGGCCGAAGGCATCGAGGATCCCCTGGTGCGCAAGGATGTGGTTGGCGGCCACAAGGTCCGCACGGTTCTTCTCGTCCTGCCCGGCTGCGTTCATCGGCCCTCCGTTGCCATCGAGATGTTTCGGACTCCCCGCCGGCTGCGGTCAGTGAACGCACAGGTCCCGGCACGGCCGTCCTTGACCATTGTCAGGAGCTCGGGGACGTTCCCGCATCGCCCGCCGGGGCAGTCCACCCGCGCGCCGGCGCCTGCGTTACATGGGGAGCAGTCCAGCCGTTGGCAAAGACGGTGTCCGGCAACTGCGCCGCGAGTTCCTCGACGGTCCACGGACCGTGAACTCGATGGTCGCGCGACAGCGCCGCCTCCTCCACTGGATGCAGAAATTTCGCCACCTTGCCGGCACCGACCCGGAAGACGCAGCCGTTGACGCGGGCTGCGTGGTCGCTGGCAAGATAGACGACCATGGGTGAGACGAATGAGGCATCGGTGCGCTCCTCGCCCTGCGAAGAGACCTTCACCGCCTGTCCTCCGGCATCGCCTCCGCCGGTCATTCGCGTCATGGCGAACGGAGCGATGGCATTGGCAGTGATTCCGAAGTCCTTGAGTTCCCAGGCAAGCGCCCATGTCAGGCTGACCAGCCCCCCTTTGGCGGCTGCATAGGCCGGCATGCCCATTGGAGCACGCCACTGGCTGGAGGCAGTGTTAATGATGCGGCCGTGACGCCGGGATTTCATATGCGGAACCGCATGCCGGCACAGGTTGAATGCACCCTTCAGATGCACTGCAATGGTCCGGTCGAACTCCTCCTCGTCAAGCTGATCGATGGGAGTCTGCTTCACGATGCCGGCATTGTTGACCACGATGTCTAGGCGCCCGAACTCTCCCAGCGCCTGCTCGACGATGCGCCGGGTCCCCGCATGGTCGACCACAGACTCGAAGTTTGCCGCCGCCTCACCGCCCGCGGCGCGGATCTCCGCCACCACCTCATTGGCCGGTGAATCGGACCGTCCGGCCCCCTCGAGCGAGGTACCAATGTCGTTGACGACGACCCGTGCACCGGCCGCTGCCAGGGCCAGCGCATGCGCCCTGCCAAGGCCGCGTCCGGCTCCGGTGACGACGGCAACGCGCCCTTCCAGCAATGCTCCTCCCATCCCTCCCTCCCACCGGTCCACCGGACATTCCGCCGGCGGTGGAAGCCGGCATAAACCCACGCGGCCCCACCAATCCTTCTCCGCCCCCAAGTATGCAATGGATTCTGCCGGAAACGTTGCATAATGCAATTTGTCACCCGCCGGGTGCAGGCTGTATACATGGTTCGCATCGGGACGCGCCGTCGTGGATCCGATGGGCTCGCCGGGTAATTGCCACGATGGTGTAGTCTCGACGGCAATTCAGCAGATCATTTCTCGCCAGGAGGAGCGCATGAAAGGCAATCTGTCCGTGCTGGGATCACTTCTTGCCGCAGCATGTCTGGTGGGATCTGCCGGTCACGCCACGGCACAGGATTTTCCCAACAAGCCCATCCGCATCGTGGTCGCGAACTCTGCCGGCAGCATCGCCGATCTTGCCGCGCGGACGCTCGGCCAGGAGATGAGCAAGACCCTGGGCCAGCCCATCATCGTCGAGGCCAAGCCGGGGGCTAACCAGCTGATCGGCCTCGATTTCGTGCACAAGCAGCCGGCCGATGGCCACACCCTGATCCTGACGTACATCACCGCACTGGCGGCTCTTCCCACCATGGTGAAGAGCCTGAACTTCGATCCGCTCAAGGACTTTCCGCCGATTACCACGGTGTTCCGGATTCGCGTCTACCTGACCACCCCGCGCAAGCAGCCCTGGTCGAACTTCGAGCAGTTCGCCGCCTACGCCAAGGCCAATCCCGGCAGGCTGAATTTCGGCTCCAACAATGTCCCCGTCCGCCTGATCTTCGAATCGATGTTCGGCCAGCTCGGCGTCAACCTCGTGCATGTGCCGTTCACCGGCGCCGGGCCGCTGATCCAGGCGCTGGCTACCGACCAGATCCAGATCGTGCTCACCAATGAGCAGTACCTGAATACGTTCAAGGAGCAGATTCAGCCCATCGCCATTACCGGGACGTTGCGTGATCCGAAGTATCCGAACCTCCCGACGCTGACGGAACTCGGTTTTCCGCAAATGCGCGACGCCGACTACATGCTCAACATACGCTCCGGCACGCCACAGCCGATCGTCGACAGGCTGTACAACGCCGCTGTCCAGGCACTCAGGACACCGGAAGTCCGCGCCGCCTACACCAAGATGCAATTCGAGCCGGTCGGAAACTCCACCCAGGACGCGGCCAAGGCGTTTGCCGACGAGGCGGCGAGCTACACCGCTGTGGCCAGGAAGCTGGGCCTGCAGCCGCAATGATGGCCCTTTTCGGGAGCGTCTAACGGCAGCGCCCGCTTCACCTGCAGTGGCCGCAAGAAACTTGCTGAACAAGGAGGCCGCATGTCAGCGCGCGTGGCATTGATCACCGGATGCGGAAAGCGCGTTGGCATTGGCGCCTCGTGCGCACGCGCTCTGGCGGCCGCCGGATTCATCGTGGTCACCTCGGACATCGCCGCCACGGGCGCCCGTAATGCGCACGACGCCCCCGACGGCGACGAGGGCTGGCGCGGCCTGGATAGCCTGGTGGAAGAGATAAACCGGAGCGGCGGCACTGCATCGGCCGTCGTCGGCGACGTCAGTGACGAAGCCTCGGCCATCGCGATGGTGGGCGAAACGGTTGCCCGCCATGGAAGCATCGGCGTGCTGGTGAACAATGCCGCGGCACCCCATGGCGCAGACCGGAACGAGATCGAGGATGTCCCCGTCGCTGCGTGGGATCTCGTCATGGCCATCAATGCCCGCGGCCCTTTCCTGATGTGCAAGGCGGCGGTACCGCACATGCGCGAAGCGCGCTATGGCCGGATCGTCAATATCTCATCAAAGGCCATCATGCGCGGTTCGGAGAAACGGACGGCATACGTCGCCTCGAAGGCTGCAGTTGCGGGATTCACGAAGGCGTTGGCAATGGATCTCGCCCCGACAGGCATCACCGTGAACGCGATCATGCCGGGACCGGTCATGACCTCGCGCGCCATCAGCACCAACCGCCGCGAGTTCGGCACTGATGAGGCTGCGCAGGCCGTCGCCACCGCCCGGCGAGCCAAAGCCGTACCCATGGGTCGCTTCGGCGAACCGGATGAAATAGCTGCCGCCGTCGCCTTCCTGGCTTCCGAGGGCGCATCGTTCATCACCGGGCAGGTGCTCGGGGTCGATGGCGGATGGTGGTAGGCCGCGCGGCGGGATCGCGGCGATGCCGGAAGCGAAGGTCGAATGTGCGGGGGATGGAACGATGAATGACAGGAACGCGACCATGACAGCCCGATCCCCGGTCGGTATCCGGCCATCCGGCGGCCTGCTCGGCGCCGAAGTCACCGGGATCGATGCGTCCGCCGACCTTTCGAGCGCCATGCCGGCATTACTCGAGGCTTTCGCCAGACATCATCTGGTGGTGCTTCGTGATCAGCAGCTCACCGACCAGCAGATCTACGAGTTCGCCCAGCGCTTCGGGCCGGTGGAAAAGCACAAGAATCGCGATGCCACCGGAACCGTCTTTGGCGACGTTCACAGCATCACCAATCTGGGCGCGAACGGAATGCCCTCGCTACGTCCCGGTGTGAACGAAAACTACTACTGGCATTCAGACAAGGCGCATGAGGCCGTGCCGTGCCTGCTGACCATGCTTTATGCCGTCGAGATTCCCCCGACCGGCGGTGATACGGAGTTCGCCGACATGGAGTCGGCCTATGACGCGCTGGACCCGGAGATGAAGGCGCGCATCGAGAACCTATGCGTCGAGCATAGCTGGGGATACATGCGCGAGACCATCACCGGGCGTGCGCCGACAGACGAAGAAAGGGTCAAGTCCCCGCCGGTTGTGCACCCTCTGGTGCGCGTGCATCCGGACACTGGAAGGAAGAGCCTGTACCTCGGCATGTACTGCCGGAGAATCATCAACAGCCCGGATGAGGACGAAGGACGCTCGCTCCTGAAGCAACTGACCGAGCATGCCACGCAGCCGCGCTTCATCTTCACCCACAAGTGGCAGCCCCACGACCTGATCTTCTGGGACAACCGCTGCCTGATGCACCGTGCCATCGCCAACTTCGACCTGAGCGCCCACCGTCGCGTGCTGCGCCGCGCAGTCGTGCGGGGCAAACCGGAGTGGGTGGGCAGGCGCAGCCAGTAACGGAGCCTAGGTACGCACCGGCACCGGCACGCCCGGCACCTTCATGCGGATGCAGCCCAGCTCGTGGTAGCAGGTGATGAAGAGGGTCTTCCAGTCGCCGCCGCCCCAGCCGATGTTGGTGGCGTGGCGGCCCTTGCCCAGGGCAATGGTGCCGATATGCTGACCTTTTGAGTCGAGGATCCACACCCCGCCTGGCCCGGTGCAGTAAATGTTGCCATCCAGATCGCACTTCATGCCGTCCGGCTTGCCGATGCGCTCGTCCTTGAGGTGGCAGATGATGCGCCCGCCGGAGAGCGTGCCGTCCTCGTGCACGTCGAAGGCATGGATGTGCTGCAGGCGCGAGTCGTTGATGTAGAGCACCTTCTCGCTGGGCGAGAAGCACAGGCCGTTCGGGCCGTGCACGGCCCTGGTGGCAAGACGGATCTCCTTCAGGTCCGCCGACACGCGGTATACGCCGGCGAAGTCCATCTCGGCGCCGTAGAAGGCCGGGATGAACGGGTCGGTGAACCAGATGCTGCCATCGGACTTCACCACCACGTCGTTGGGACGGGAAAAGCGCTTGCCCTCGAAGCGGTCGAAGATCACGGTGGTGCGGCCGTCGTGCTCGACGCGCACCACGCGCTGCGTCTCCTGCTGGCAGACGATGAGCCGGCCCTCGAGGTCGCGCGTCATGCCGTTGCCGTGGTGGGTGCCGGTGGCGTCCACCGACAGGCCGCCGGCACGCGACCACTTCATGCGCTGGCTCTTGCCGATATCGGAAAAAAGCAGATAGCCGCCCTCCTGCACCCACACCGGGCCCTCCGAGGGCCACCACGGGATGCCCCTGGCCGAACCGTCGGCGCCGAGGCCGTCGGCAATCCACTCCACTTCGGCGCCGAGATCGACGAAACGCGCGCAATCCGGGCTGACGGGTTCGATGGGCACTGCACTCTCCTCGAGGATTCAAATGTCGGCGCCGATTATGACGGCGCGGGCGCGCTGCTGGTAGTCTTTGCGGCAGGAAAGCCAAAGAAAACGGGGGGGGATTGCAATGAGTGATACCAGCAAGATGCCACGCTACGAAGTGCTGTGGCCGCTGGCGCGCCGCGCGGTGAAAGACATCACGCTCAACCGGCGCTTCGCGGACAACGGCGCCAAGCGCATCGGTTTCATCTGGGACTACATGTTCCGCGGCAACGACATGTTCCCGCTGCTGCAGGCGGGGCTGGCGGAGAAGTACCCCGGCTCGACCTTCGTGCCCTACGAGCACTTCGGCAACGTGCACGGCCACGACGAGCGCGAGGTGCTGGCCGCGCTGCCCGACCGCTTGCGCGAGGCGAAGCTCGACGCCGTGGTCGTCGGCGTCGGCGCCTGAGGCAGCTGCACGCCCGCCGTGTTGCGGGCCACCAGGATCGCAGAGGAGAACGGCGTCCCGGGCGTGGCCGTCATCGCCCAGGGCTTCGTCGGGCAGGCCAAGGCGACGGCGCGCGCCATGGGGGCGCCGGACCTCGGCATCGTGCCCTACCCCGGCAACATTCCGCTCGACACCTCGGACGAACTGGCCGACAAGGTATGGAACACCGTGCTGCCCGGCGTGCTCGACGTGCTGGCCTCCGACACCGCCGCTGCCGGCGCCGGCAGGGCCGACGCGGAACCCGGTCCGCAGGAGGTGGTGTTTGCCGGCACGCTGGCCGAGGTGCAGGCGCATTTCGAGGCGCGCGAGTGGTCCGACGGCCTGCCCTTCGTGCCGCCCACGCGCGAGGCGGTGGCGGAGTTCCTGTCATGGACCGCGCGCGACCCCGGCGAGGTGATCGGCATCCTGCCGCCGGAGTTTCGCGAGGCCACGGTATGGTCGGTGGCGGTGAACGGCGTCATGGCCGGCTGCCTGCCGGCGTACATGCCGGTGCTGCTGGCCATGGTGGAAGCCATCGCCGACCCGGCCTTCAAGCTCGAGGACGCCGGCTGCACGCCGGGCTGGGAGCCGCTGGCGGTGGTGAGCGGCGAGATCGTGGAATCGCTCGACTTCAACACCGGCACCGGCAACATGCGCATCGGCCGCCGCGCCAACGCGGCGATCGGGCGCTTCCTGCGCCTGTACATCCGCAACGTGGCGGGCTTCCGGCAGGGCAGCACCGACAAGGGCAGCATCGGTGCCAACTTCTACATGGCCATGGGCGAGAACGAGGCGGCGGTGCGCGCGCTGGGCTGGAACCCGCTGCGCGTGGACCTCGGCTTCGGAATGGGCGACAACGTGGTGATGGTGCAGAGCGTGGTGGCGCTGAGCTCGCCCGTGTACATGGGCGGCACCGACCCCGAGACCATGATGGCGCCGCTG
>VGIE01000004.1 GCA_016867955.1 Betaproteobacteria bacterium | reverse complement strand
TCCCTGCCTCGCTGCCTGCTGCGGAAGGGCAGGATGCGGGGGCCATGCGCGAACCCCTGCCCGGCATCCCGTCGAAGATCTCGCTTGCCTGGTACAACGGGCTTAGCCCGGAGGAGTTCCAGGAGGTGCAGCCGGTGCGTGCCGGCGAGCGCTGGCGCTTCACGGTGCGGTTGCGCCGGCCGCATGGGAGTGTCAATCCGCATGGCTTCGACTTACGAGGCCTGGCTGCTGGAGCGCGGCATCCGCGCCACGGGCTACGTGCGGCCGGCGCGTGCCGCCGCGGCGCGCGAGGGCGCCGGCACGCAGCGCCTCGATGATCTCGCGCTGCGCCCGGGCTACCTGGTCGAACGCCTGCGCGAGCACCTGTGCAGCCGCCTGTGGGCGGCGCTGGCCGACGGCAGCCATGCCGGCATCCTGATCGCGCTGGCCATCGGCGACCAGCGCGCCATCAACGCCGACGAGTGGCAGGTGTTTGCGCGCACCGGGGTGTCCCACCTCATGTCCATTTCCGGTCTGCACGTCACCATGATCTCGGGGCTGTTCGGCTGGCTGGCGCTCAGCCTGTGGCGGCGCGTGCCGGCGCTGGCGCTGCGCTGGCCGGCGCAGAAGGCCGGTGCGGCGGCTGCAGCGGCGGCGGCCTTGGCGTACTGCCTGATCTCGGGATTTGCGGTGCCGGCGCAGCGCACCCTCTACATGGTGACGGTGGTGGCGCTGGCGCTGGTGCTGGATCGCATGACATCGGCCGCGCGGGTGCTCGCGCTGGCGCTGTTCGTGGTGCTGCTGCTCGATCCCTGGGCCGTCATCGCGCCGGGTTTCTGGCTGTCCTTTGCCGCGGTGGCGGTGATCTTCCATATCGGTGCCAATCGACCGCTGCGCGCTGATGCGCCGGGGAGCCTGCGCCAACGGCTGATGACGACGCTGGTCAACTGGGGCGCGGTGCAGTGGGCGGTCACCGTGGGCCTCGCACCGCTGCTGCTGTTGCTGTTCGGCCAGGTGTCGCTGGTATCGCCGCTCGCCAACGCCATTGCGATACCAGTCGTGAGCTTCGTCATCACGCCGCTGGCGCTGGCCGGCGCGCTGCTGCCTCTCGATGCCCCCCTGCTGGCAGCCGACCGGGTGACGTCACAGCTCATGCCGCTGCTGGAATGGCTTTCGGGCCTCGGCGGCGCCGTCTGGCAGCAGCATGCGCCGGCAGGGTGGACCCTGCCGCTTGGGTTGCTGGGCGTTGCCTGGCTTCTGGCACCGCGGGGCTTTCCGGCGAGGGCGCTGGGTGTGGTGCTGCAGCTGCCCATTTTCGCGATTGGGCCACCGGGCCCGAGGCACGGCGAGGCCCGGCTGACGGTGTTCGATGTCGGGCATGGCCTCGCCGTGCTGGTGCGCACCGAGCGCCATGCCCTGCTGTACGGCGCCGGCCCGATGTGGAGCCCGCAGGCGGACAGTGGTAGCCGCGTGATCCTGCCCTACCTGCGTGGCGAGGGCGTTTCGCGGCTCGACGTGCTGGCGGTATCGCACGACGACAATGACCATGCCGGCGGGGCGGGGTCCGTGGCAGCGGCGCTGCCGGTCGCGCGCTTCGTCTCGTCGATGTCGATGAGTAACCTGCCGGAAGCCTGGCCGCTTGACCGGCTGCCCTACCGCCTGCCATGCCGGTCAGGCCAGGCCTGGGCGTGGGATGGCGTCCGGTTCGAATGGCTGAATCCGGGCCTGGCGGAACTGGCCGAACCCCGCGGTTCGCCGAACGATCGCAGCTGCGTGCTGCGTGTCGTTACCGCGCACGGCACGGCGCTGCTGGCCGGCGACATCGAGAAGGGTGCCGAGCAGCTGCTGCTCGCGCGACATGGCAGGAACGGCGGGCTCGCAGCCGACGTGCTGTCGGTGCCGCACCATGGCAGCGGCACCTCCTCGACACCGGACTTCGTGGCAGCCGTCTCGCCGCGCATCGCGGTATTCTCCGTCGGCTATCGCAACCGCTTCGGCCACCCGCGCGCCGACGTATGGGCGCGCTATGCAGGCGCCGAGCGCGTGCGCACCGACGAGGCGGGAGCGGTCGGCATTCGCTCCGCGGACGGGCGCGTGGCCCTGGAGCGTGCGCGCGAGCGCGGCCGGCGTTACTGGCATGGGCGATAATCGCCGGCAGGCCATCGACAAACGCATTTACCCGGAGGACGCATGATCAACGACAAGGCGACGCGCGAGGCGGCACTCAACGCTTACCGGCAGCACACCGGCCGCGAGTATGTGCCCAAGAGCGGGCCGCATGACCCGCCGTCGCTCAGGGACCTCGCGGGGCTGGGACTGGACCGTACCTATGGCGATTCGTGGAGCCGGCCCGGCCTGGACATGCGCACCAAGAGCTTTATCTGCATGACGCTGACCGCGGCGCTCGGCTGCGACGACCAGCTCAAGAGCCATGTCGCAGCGGCGCACAACACCGGCATCACCAAGGACGAGGTCGTGGAGTGGCTGATCCACCTCAACGGCTACCTGGGTACCCCGCGCACCAACGTCGCACTGAAGGCGGTGCGCGAGGTGTGGGCCGGCATGGCGGCGAAGTAGTCCGCGGCATCACCAGCTTTCATCCGGGCGCCAGCGACCCGGGCCGGAACATCCATCCCGGCACGATTGGACCGGCGATCAGCCGCTTTTCCGGCCCGGCGTGAACAGCGCCTTGATCGGCGCGAAGGCGCGCAACTGGAAGCCCTGCAGCGTCGGCCTCGGTGCTTGCGGGTCGAGACGCAGGTCTGGCAGGCGTTCGAGCAAGGCCTTCGCCGCTTCCTGCATCTCCATGCGGGCAAGGCTGGCGCCGACGCAGGTGCGTGGCCCGGTGTTGAAGGCAATGTGGTCGCGCGGCGCGCGCCGGTTGAGATCTATGGCGTTGGGATTGGGATATTTCTTCGGATCGCGGTTGGCCGCTCCCTGCGCCGAGACGACGGCGCCATCCTTGGGGATGAGCACGCCTTCGATCTTGATGTCCTCGTTGGCCTTGCGGGAGCGGAACTGCACCGGGCCGTAGAGGCGCATCACCTCTTCGATGAAGTTGGGGATGCCCTTGTCGCCAACGGCGCGGATCTGCTCCTTTATTTCGGGTTGCGTCAGGAGGACGTTGAGCGCTGAGGCAAGCGAGTGAACGGTGGTCTCGCTGCCGGCGAAGAACAGGTGGCGCACATTGGTGACCACGTCCTCGGTGTTCCAGTCGGAGCGCAGGCCCGGGCCATCGCGCCACAGGCGGGTGATCATGTCCGCCCCGTCCCCGGCGCCGCCTGCGTTACGGCGCGCCTCGACGAAAGGCATCAGCGTCTGGTTCATCTTGTTGGCCGCGGCGCGCGCCGCCTGCATGATGTCATCGCCGCCCACGCTCGAATAGTTGAAGAACTGCTCGATCGGCTTCATGGTCTGGAAGCACTTGTCCACCCAGGCGTCGTCCTGCCAGGGCAGGCCCATGATGACGCAGACCGCGCGCACCGGCAGCAGGGCGGCAAATTCCTCGATCAGGTCCACCTTGCCTCTTTCGATGAAGCGATCGATGAGGTTGTGCACCAGCGGACGGATGCCGGGCTCGCGGAAAGGCTCGATGCCAGTAGCGGCGAACTGGCGTACCCACCAGGAATGCAGCTTGTAATGGTATTCGCCGGTGGCCAGCTTCAGCCCGCGCCGGCCCTGGATCTCCTTGGCCTCGTCCGAGAGGTCCGCGGTCCAGAAGCGCAGGCGGCTGACGTCGTTCTGCATCATGCGCCGGCAGCCGTCGGCGGTGAGCACGAGCCAGGCCTTCATGCCCTCGTACCAGACGATGTCGCCGTACTCGCGCATCCTGTCGTAGTGGGGGTAGGGGTCGAGTCCCTCCAGTCCCTTGACGGTGTAGGGGCAGCGGGCTCCCGGGAACTCCTTGGAAAGTTCTGCGCTCACGATGTGGTCCTCGTCTTCAATGGAAACCTCGTCCGGCCGGCGGTGCACGGACAGGTACTGATCGAACTAGGTATTGAACCAGAGCGCGAGCATGCCGCCCGATTCGGTCGGGCAGAACCTGAGCTTCGGATGGCGCTCGAATACGCCGCCCCAAAGCATGTGCCAGAAGGGCCGGAACGCGGTCCAGGCATTCTCCGCGCTGCCGGCAAGACGCGAGCCGCCGTAGATGACGCCGCTGCTGCTGGCATGCGTGTTGAGCGGCACGTCCCGTTTCTCGCAGACCTGCCATGCCGGTTCGAAGCGCGGGTGCTGCCAGAACGCCTCGGCGCCGTCGGTCAGTAGTTGCCGGGCCGGCAGCATCACCCCGCCGAACAGCCCGTTCTCTTTCGCCCAGCGGATTTCCGTGACAGTGTCCTCGGGGTTGTCCATGGTGATGAGCGCGACCCCGGCATGGCGGCCCTTGCTGGACTGGCAGAACTCCGCCAGCCGGCGGTTGTGGGCGCGGCAGCCGGCCAGCCGCCGTTCGCAGCTGCCTTTCTTGCGTTCGCGCAGCACGAAACCGACGCCGAACGGCGGGTAGTTCTTTTGGCTGCGGTCGCAGGACACCACTTCGCCGGCAATTCCCTCCCGGTCGAGTTTCCGCGCCCGCTCGGCCGGGTCCCGGTTGCCCAGGTGGCCCATGGTCTCGAACTGAAAAGGCTTTTTCTCGCGGAGCTGCCGCTGGTCGAGCGCAGTGGCGCCATCGAGGTTCTCGGAAATCCAGCGGTCATAGTCCTCGCGGAACTGCGGATCGAGGAATCTGCGGTAGACGAACCATGGAGCGCCCGCATGGCAGTCCTGCGAGATCATCATGCAACGGTCCATGGTTGAATCCCTTTGCAGGACTTGCATTACCAGTGAAGGATCATGTCGATCTGCTGCTGGGCGAGCGCGGCGCCCGGCACTGCGACGCCGGCATCATGCGCCATGCTCAGCGCCAAGGCCAGGTCCTTGTAGTACAACGCGGGCAGTCGGTCCGGGCGCGGATCGGCATCCCAGCGCCTGCGGCGCTCCTGCCAGGTATTCATCGCATTGCTTTGCCCGCCGCTGACGCGCACCAGGGCTTCGAATGCGTCGAGATCGATGCCCAGTTTCTTCGCCAGTCGCATGCCCTCTGCGGCGGCAAGGTAATTGACGTACACGATCATGTTGTGCGCGATCTTTGCCGAGGCGCCCGAACCGAGGGGCCCGAGGTGAAAGATGTTTCCGGCCGAGGTATTGAACAGCGGGCGGCAGCGCTCCAGCAACGCCTTGTCCCCGCCCACCATATAGGCGAGGGTCCGCGCCGCCGCACCCTTTTCGCCGCCGCTGACCTGGGCGTCGAACACGCCAATGCCCCTGGTCTTGCCGGCCTCGAAGACCTTCTTCACCGTATCGGGATGCACGGTGCTGTGGATGGCCACGACACCGCCCTTGGCCATGGTCTGGAATACACCCTGCGGACCCAGGGTGACTTCCTCCACCTGCGCATCGTTCATCACCACCAGTTCGACGATTTCCGCGTGCCTGCCGATGTCGAGTGGCGATGCCGCCGCCTTGGCACCGAGCGCTGCCAGTTCCCTGACCGGTTCCGGGCGCAGGTCATGGACCATCAAGTCGAAGCCGCCATGGGCGACATTGACCGCCATTGGCTTGCCGATATTGCCCAGCCCGATGAAACCGACGCGTGTTGACATGTTGTCCCCGCTGATTGCTGGTGTGGTGAATGCCTATCGGACAGGAATCCTGCGGGCGGCTGGTGTTGAACACCGCGTCTGCAGCGATGCTGCCCGCCGCCGCTTCCGCCGAGTAGCACTGGGTGATGGTGTTGCCCGACATGCGAACGAACCGGGTCTTGATGCCGTACTTGGCGCTGAAGGCGGGCCACCCGCATCGCGACATCTTCGGTTGCCCCGGAGTAGAGGGCGAGGGTGCCCTCGGCGGCCTTGACCAGCAGATCGAGGGCGGACTGGGATGCGCCCTTCGCTGCTTGCGGGAACGCCGGGGCAGCGGCGAACCACTGGCCGACCGGTGACGCGGCAATGCTGCCAGTCCTCATGCTGCGGAACATATTCCTCGGGGCAGATAGACAAGTGCTTGACGATTTTGCATACCGCCGGATAGCATGTCAAATAAAAGTCATTCCTGACCCCGCTTCCACCATTGGGAAGGCCTGATTCGAACGATGGCGCGCAAACCGCTGGCGGCCCGGAAGGCGAGGTCCCCGGGTGATTTCCGGCACGAAAACCTCGGCAGGCTGCTGATCGAATCGTTCCGCTACTTTCGCGAGCGCACGTTGATCAACCTGCGGGCCCACGGATTCAAGGACTTGAATCCCGTGCATGCCGCCATGCTGCGGCGCGTCGACGAGGGCGGCAACCATGTCAGCGATATCGCGGTGCGGATGGGCGTGACCAAGCAGGCGGCTGCGCAACTGGTGGCACGGGTGGAGGAACTGGGCTACGTGACCTGCCGGTCCGACCCGGACGACTCGCGCAAGAAGACGGTGCTGTGCACGGCGCGCGGCAAGCGCTTCCTCGGTTCGCTCGAAGGCGTGGTTTCCGACTCGGTGCAGGACATTGCCACGATCATCGGTGACGGGCGGCTGCGCGAGCTGGAGGAAACGTTGAAGCTGATTGCGGCCCGGGGGCGTATCGCCCTCGCAGACAACCAGCGCGAGCGTGTCGGGGATGCGGGTGGCAGCGTCGGTGCGGGGCAGCAGGCGCGCAAGCGCACTTCCGCCGGCAATGGCAGGGCGCGTCCGCAAGTTGGGCGCAAGTGAGGGAATGCTACGGATATCGACGTACTAATGGAGGGCAGGGATCTGCCCATTGCCTTGTGAGGAGAGCGTAATGCTGACAGTGGAAGACAGGCTGGCAATACAGTCGCTGTATGCGCGCTATTGCGCGACATTCGACCTGGGGGACGCCGAAGGCTGGGTGAATTGCTTTGCCGAGGACGGCGTATTCAAGAGTGCCCAGGAACTGAAGGGATCGGTGCAGTTGCGCGGGTTTGTCGATGCACGCCTAAAGGCGCGCGCCGACGGCCCGAATCGCAACGTGCAGCACTGGAACTCCAACCTGATCGTCGAGGGAGACGGCGTGAAGGCCAGGGGCATGTGCTACATCATGCTGGTGGGCCAGAGCGTGGCGACCAGCCAGATGGCCTTTCCGGTCCAGGGCACGTATTCGGACGATCTGGTCAAGGTGAACGGGCAGTGGAAGTTCGCCGCGCGCCAGTCCTTCCGCGACCTGCCGCCGGCCAGCATCATTCCACGCCCCTGAACGCCCAGTGAACGATCCGCTGCGCAGCGCTTAGCGTCCCGGTGTGATCACCATCGACTTTCAGGACACTTTCGATCGCAGCGCGCGCGAACGCGTTTTCCCAGAACTCATTGCGCGAATCCGCGAGCTGGCAAAGTCCGTGGCGATGGCGGCCGACGGACCCTCGCCGCGCGACATCGTCTGCCGCGGCAGCTTCGGGTACATGCGGGAGCATTTCCTCCAGCACATGTGGACCGGCGGACTGCCGGTCGTGCCGCCGACGCCGGATCGCGTCGAGCGCTTCCTCGCCTTTGCCGGCCGCAGTGCGGACGAAGTGCTCGGGGTGCTGCCGCCCGAGAATCGCGAGGCCACGGCGTGGAATGTTGCGGTCAACGGCGTCATGGCCGGCTGCCGGCGGGAATACCTGCCCATCCTGCGGGCCGTTGTCGAAGCCGCGTCCGACCCGGAGTTCCGCATCCAGCATGCCGGCGCGACGCCAGGCTGGGAGCCGCTCCTCAGCGTCAGCGTCAGTCTCGCATGCGAATTGCAGTTCAATGACCAGGACGGTGCCATGCGCGTTGGCTCTCGGGCCAACACCAGCATCGGGCGCTTTCGGCGCCTGTTCATGCGCAACGTCGCGGGGCTGCGAAAGTTCCCGGGCCAGACCGACAAGGGCATTATCGGCATGTCGTTCAACGTAGCGCCGGCCGAAGTCGACGAGGCCCTCACGCCTGAGTGGTTCAACATCGTGCTGGCCGGCGACCCCGGCCGCAACCAGCCGCGTGCCTACATCAACAATCACCAACAGGGTGTGCCGGTCAGCCGGCACGTTGTGCTGCCGGCGTGCCGGGGGGAATTGCTGGCTATACGTCGGCCCGGAGGCATCGGAGCAGTTTCCGCAGGGCGACAGTGCAGGCGTCAGCCGCGTTTGCGCCGGGTACACTGCATGCCTTGCGTTGATGAAGCCCGATCCCGATGTCCGTTGAAGTCTCGCCTGCCGGAACCGCGCAGGACATTGAAGGCCCGCAGCGCGCCATCCTCGCCGCGGTGCAGTTGCCCGGGGTCAGCGACGCCGACTTCCAGTCGTCGCTCGACGAACTAAAGGACCTCGCAGGCACGCTCGGCTACCTGGTGGTGGGCACCTTCGCGCAGAAGCGCGAGCGCTTCGACATGTCGGCCTATGTCGGCGTGGGCAAGCGCCAGGAAATGCGCCGTTTCATCGAGGGTGCGCCCGCACGGGAACTGCACGCCTCCAACAGCGCTCCGCGGCGCGCCCTCCGCAGCGGGCTGGCGCGCGCCAAGGAGGCAGCTGAGTCGGCAGTGGACGAGTCGGTGCGGCAGGCCGATCTCGTGCTCGTCGATCACGAGATCTCGCCGTCGCAGGCGCGCAACCTGGAGATCGAGGTCGGCTGCCCGGTGATGGACCGCAGCATGGTGATCCTGGAGATCTTCCACCGCCATGCCTCGTCGCGCGCGGCGCGCGCGCAGGTGGAGATCGCGCGCCTCGGCTACATGGCACCGCGCCTGCGCGAGGCGACCAGGCTGGCCGGCTCCAAGGGCCGGCAGCGCAGCGGGACGGGCGGTCGCGGTGCCGGCGAGGCGCACAGCGAGCTCGACCGCAAGAAGATCCGCGACCGCATCGCCGAGCTGAAGAAGGACATCGACGCCATGGACGTCGAGCAGAAGACGCAGCGCTCGCGCCGGCAGGAGCGCCTCGGCATCGCGCGCGTGGCGCTGGTCGGCTACACCAACGCCGGGAAGTCCACGCTGATGCGCGTGCTCACCGGGAGCGAGGTGCTGGTGGCCAACAAGCTCTTCGCCACGCTGGACACCACCGTGCGGGCGCTACAGCCCGAGGGCGTGCCGCGCATTCTGGTGAGCGACACCGTGGGATTCATCAAGAACCTGCCGCACGACCTCGTGGCCTCGTTCAAGTCCACGCTGGAGGAGGCGCTCGAGGCGTCGCTGCTGCTGCATGTCATCGATGCCAGCGACCCGGGCCACGAGCGGCAGCTGGCGGTCACCGACGCGGTGCTGGCCGAGATCGGCGCCGGGGGCGTGCCGCGCATCCGTGTCTTCAACAAGATCGATCGGGTGGGCAGCGAGGCGGGGGGCGCTGACGATGCCGCCGCGCAGGCCGCCCAGGATCAATGCGCGGCGGAACTGGCGGCGCGCTATGCGGGCTGCGTCGTGATGAGCGCGCGCAGGCCGGCCGACATCGAGCGACTGAAGGCATTGATCCGCGGCTTCTTCCGGCGGCAGCTCGCCGAGGCGGAGCTGTTCCTGGGGTGGGGCGCGCAGCAATTGCGCGGCCGGCTGTTTGCCAGTTGCGAGGTGTTGGAGGAACGCGCCGACGAGGACGGGGCGCATTTCCGCGTGCGGGGTGTGCCAGAGGTGATCCAAGGGCTTAAAAAGCAGTTCGCGCCCCCACCGAGGGCATCGATTCCTGCAGAGGAAAAGGCGGTTGCAAGGAAGCCTGTCGCAGGGAAAGCCATTGCCAGGAAATCCGCGGCGGCAAAGTCCGGCACAACGGCAGCAAGGCGACGGCGCGCGAAGTGGCCATCCGGCTGACCGGGGCAGGTCCCGCGGTTGCGGGCTACTTGCGGAACTGCCGCCAGTTGGCCTTGCGCTTGCCCATGAAGGCGCCGGCGCCCTCGGTCATCTCCGCGCCGCCGGCCAGCGCCAGCAGGGTCTGCTTGGCATGCTCCATGGTGGGCTGCAGCGTCTCCCACCAGACATTCGAGGTGACCTTGGTGAGCTCGAGGTAGGCCGGGCTCTTGTCCAACAGTTCCTCGCACCAGGCCTGCACTTCCTCGTACAGCGTGTCATGCGGCACCACCTTGTTGATCCAGCCGTGCTTCAGGGCTTCCTCGGCCGAGTAGAGCCGGCTGAGGAAGGTGACCTCCTTGGCCTTCTTCTCGCCGACCTGTGCCGAGAACAGGTTGTTGGCGCCGAAGATCGGCGAGCTGCCTACGCGCGTGCCGGCCTGGCCGAATCGCGCCCGGTCCGAGGCGATGGCCAGGTCGCAGCAGATGACGAACTCGTTGCCGCCGCCCACCGCCACGCCGTTCACGGCGGCAATCACCGGCTGCGGCGCGCGGCGGATGGCGTTCATCACCTCCTGCGCCATGGAGAAGTGCAGCCGGCCCTCGTGGCGCGAGAAGTTCGTCAGGTCACCGAGGAAGCCGTCGGCACAGAAGGACTTCTCGCCCGCGCCGGTGATGACGATGACACCGACGCCCCGGTCGCCGCTCATGGCCCGCAGGGCGTCGAAGATATCCGAGTACATGGCGTGGTCGCAGGTGTTGTAGCGATCCGGCCGGTTGATGGTGATCCAGCCGACCATGCCGCGCTTCTCGACGATCACGTTGCGGAACGATGTTGCGTTCATCGCGTTTCTCAATGGGTGGTGACCTGGGCTGCCGCCGATCGGCGGCGTGCCACGGCGGCGCCTGTCGCGAAGGATCATACAGCAGCACTGCAGTCCACATTCCGGGTGCGGCCATGGACACGGCGCGCTTGCAGATGCGGGGGATTTCTCTGATCATGAAGCCCGTTCAAGGGAGAGGAGCACTTGGCAATGATTGTCTACGACGAATACAAGCCGACGCTGGCCGATCGCAGCCGCTGGACCTTTGCCAGCATCATGGCCGAGCGCGTCGCCACGCATGGCGACCGGATCTATCTCGACGTGCCGTCGACGGGCGAGACCTATACCTATGCGGGGACCGCCGACATCGCTGCCCGCGTTGCCTCCGGGCTGCTCGCACGCGGTCTGAAGCCGGGTGACCGGCTGATGTTCCTGATGCCGAACTCCTCGGCCTTCATGTTCTCCTGGATGGCCACCTCGCTGGCGGGCTTCGTGCAGGTGCCGATCAACACCGCCTACAGCGGGGCCTTCCTCGAGCACCAGGTGCGCACCACCGGCCCGGCCATGGCCATCATTACGGCCGAGTTCGCCGGGCGGCTGGTGGAGTCGCGCGAAGCGTGCAAGTCCATCGGTCGGGTGTTCCTGGCCGGCGAAGGGGCGGATGCCGGGCGTGCGTTGCGGGATGCAGGCTATGCCGTTGAGCGCTTCGACGCGCTGCTGAAAGCGGACAAGACCGCGCTGCCCGTTCCCAAGCCAACGGATCTCTCGGGCATCTTCTTCACGTCGGGAACAACCGGTCTGTCCAAGGGCGTGATGATGCCGCAGTCGCATATCTTCTTCTTCGCCGACTCGGTGGTGTCGCTATGCCGCATCACCGACCAGGACGTGCACATGTCGATGGGACCGCTGTTCCATGGCAACGCGCAATTCATGGCGGCGTACCCGGCCTTCATCGCCGGGGCGCGCTACGTCATGCGCGAGAAGTTCAGCGCCAGCAACTGGAGCCGCTGGCTGCACGAGAGCGGCGTGACGGTGACGAATTTCCTCGGTGCCATGATGGACTGGGTGTGGAAGACGCCGCCCGATCCCATCGATTCGCAGAACCGCCTGCGCTGCCTGTTCTCGGCGCCGACCGCCAGTTCCATCATGGAGGGCTTCCGCCAGCGCTTCGGCGTGAAGGAATTCGTCGAGGTGTTCGGCCTCACCGAAACCTCGCCCATGATCCTGGCGCCCTACGGCATGCCGCGCCCGGCGGGCTCGGCCGGCGCCAGCAGCACCTGGTTCGACGTCCGGCTGGTCGACCCGGAGACCGACGAGGAGGTGCCGGTCGGGCAGGTCGGCGAGCTGTGCGTCCGCGCCAAGTATCCATGGACCACCTGCCAGGGCTACTACGGCATGCCCGAGAAGTCGCTGGAGATGTTCCGCAATTGCTGGCTGCACACCGGCGACGGCCTGAAGCGCGACGAGAACGGCTGGTATTTCTTCGTCGATCGCCTGAAGGACGCCATCCGTGTCGGCGGCGAGAACATCAGTTCCTACGAGGTCGAGCAGGCGGTGCTGGGCCACCCGGCGATTGCCGAGTGCGCTGCGGTGGGCGTGAAGGCCGATGCCGAGGCGGGCGAGGACGAGGTGATGGTGTGCATGGTGCTGGCGCCTGGCGCGGCGCTGACGCCCGAGGACGCCTGGGCCTGGTGCGACAAGCGCCTGCCGAAATTCGCCTCGCCGCGCTACCTCGCTTTCCTCGATGCGCTGCCGGCCACGCCCTCGGGCAAGATCCGAAAGGCGGCGCTGCGCGAACTCAAGCCCGACCAGCGTCATGACCGCGGCCCGTCGCAGCGCAAGCGCCGGGGCGGCCGGGCATGAACATCGGCAGCCTGCTCACACGCACTGCGCGGCTGTATCCGGATCGCATCGGGCTGGTCAAGGGCGACGAGCGCCGCAGCTGGTCGCAGCTGGAGGACAGTGCCAATGGCCTGGCGCGCGCGCTGGTCGCGTTGGGCATCCGGCCCGGCGAGCGGGTGCTCGCGCAATGCGTGAACAACCGCTGGATGCTGGAGAGCCAGTACGCGGTGATGCGCACCCGCGCAATCTATGTGCCAATCAATCCGCGGGCCATTCCGCGCGAGACGGCGCACATGGTCGCCCTGGCCAGGGCGCGCGCCATCATCGTCGACGAGCAGCATGTCGAGCATGCGCTGCGCGCGGCGCAAACCCATGCGCATGTAGCGCATGTCATCGCCACCGTGCCGGCGCCGCAGGGAACCACGGGCGGCGCGACCTGGCATGTGTACGACGCACTGGCCGCCACCCACCGTGGCGAGACGCTGCAGCCGGCGGTGCGGGACGCCGACATCTGCATGCAGATGTTTACCTCGGGCACCACCGGTATTCCCAAGGGCGCGCTGCATTCGCATGGCAGCCTGTCGGCGGCGCTGATCGGTCGCGTCGCTGACGTCATGCCGGGGCTAGGCCGCGAGTCGACGCTGCTGGTCATCGGGCCGCTGTCGCATGGCACCGGCACCACCTGTACGGCCTGCGTGATGCGCGGCGCCAAGGTGGTGATGCTCGACAGCGAGCGTTTCGATGTCGCCGACTGCTGGCGCTTGATCGAGGCCGAGCGCATCTCGGAGATCTTCACCGTGCCCACCATTCTGATGGACCTGGCGCGCCATCCGGACGCCCTGCGGCGCGATCGCTCCAGCCTGCGCCACGTGATCTATGCCGGTGCCTCGCTCAATCGCGTCGACCAGCACGTGGCCATGCAGGTGTTCGGGCCGGTGCTGGTGCAGTACTACGGCGCCACCGAGAACATGGGCACGGGGACGGTGCTCTATCCGGACATGCACAGCCTGGCCGACGGCGATCCCCATGCGCCCGCCGGCAGCTGTGGGGTGGCGCGCTCGGGCGTGGAGATCGAGATCCGTGACGCCGAAGGCAGGGCGCTGCCTGACGGGCAGGCCGGCGCGATCTGGGTGCGCGGTCCGGCGAGCTTCCATGGCTACTACGAGATGCCGGAGGCCACCGCCGCGGCGCTGCAGGACGGCTGGGTGGACGTCGGCGACCTCGGGCGGCTGGACGAGCGCGGCTTCCTCTACATCGAGGGGCGCTCCAAGGAGATGTACAAGTCGGGCGGCCTGCAGGTCTATCCGAACGAAACGCAGAACCATCTGGCCGAGCATCCCGCCGTGGCCGAGGCGCATGTGCTGAGCTTTCCGGACAGCCGCTGGGGCGAGATCGGCGTCGGCGTGGTCACGCTGAAGCCCGGCGGCGCCGCCAGCGAAGCCGAGCTGCGCGAGTACCTGCGCGGACGGCTGGCGGCCTACAAGCTGCCGCGGCGCATCTGGATCTGGACGGAGATCCCCCGCAACCCGGTGGGCAAGGTGCCCAAGCCGCTGCTGCGCGACGAACTGCTGAAGCGCGGGTTGGTGCGAGCCGGAGAGGACATCCCCGCTGCCTGACCCGACGCGAGCCGCTTCCCGAACATCCGAACGGAGATCACCATGAGCACGAAGAAAACCCCGACCACATCGCTCTGCCATCCCACCGCCGATCACATCGAGATCCGCGGCAAGGACCTCTGCAACGAACTCATCGGCAAGGTCGATTTCGTGCAGATGATGATGTTCGAGATCTTCGGGCGCATGCCCACGCCGAACGAGACGGCGGTGATGAACATCGTCATGGTCGGCATCATGGAGCACGGCATGACGCCCAGTTCCATTTCGGCGCGCATGATCTATTCGAGTGGCCCCGAGGCGATGCAGGGTGCGGTGGCCGCCGGCATCCTGGCCGGCGGCAGCGTGCTGCTCGGCACCACCGAGCAGTGCGCGCAGCTGCTGACGGGCATCGTGGACGATCCGGCGGGCATCGAGGCGGCGGCAAAGCGCGAGGCCGAGGCGCATCGCGCCGCGAAGAAGCAGATCCCCGGCTTCGGTCACCCGTGGCATTACCCCGACGATCCGCGCACGCTGCGCTGCTTCGCGCTGGCGAAGGAACTGGGGCTGTCCTGCCGCTATGTGGAGGCCGCCAATGCGCTGTCGAAGGCGGTGGACGCCGCCTGGGGCAAACATCTCACCATGAACGCCTCCACCGCCTTCGGCGCGCTGTTCTGCGAGATCGGCATCCCGGTCGAGATCATGCGCGGCTTCGTGCTCATCGCCCGCACCGCAGGGCTGGTGGCGCACATCCGCGAGGAGCAGCAGCACCCGGTGGCCTGGGATCTCATGAAAAGCGCCGAGGCGGCGGTGCCCTATCGATTGGACATACCGCCGACCGACAACGTGGCATGACTCGAGACTTTTCGGGATCCGGCTGGCAGCAGCAAGAGCAGCGAGTGTTCATTGCCCCACCGCTGCCGGTCCCGTGAGAGGCGCTTCTACTCAGGTTTCATGCCCGCTGCGCGAACATGCTTTTCCCATACGGCGAGCTGTGCCTTCACGAACTCCGGAAAAGCATCTGGGCCGAGAAAATCCGGTCCAAATCCCATATCCAGCAGGCGATCATATTGGCTCTTTTGTGCCAACGCGGCCTTGAGGTTGTCTGCCCACCAGGCGATTGATTCTCGCGGCATTCCTGCGGGACCGGATAAACCGGTCCATCCCGAGATTTCCACATCGTTCACGCCAAGTTCGCCGAGTGTCGGGGTTGAAGGGTACTGTGGGACCCGCCTCGCGGCGGCGACGGCCAGGGGGCGAATCTTCCCGGCCTTGGCTTGTGCAAGACTCAGCCCGACATCTGCCGCCATCATGTCGACTTGACCTCCGAGCAGGTCCGTCATGGCCTGTGGTTGCCCCTTGTAGGGAATGCCGCGCAACTTGATGCCGGCAGCTCGGAGGAAGCTTGCCGAGACGACTTGAGATGTGGTTGATCCGTACCCATACGTGAGTTTGTCCGGATTGGCGCGGGCCTCGGTGATCAAGTCGTTCAATACCTTGAACCGGCTGCTGGAGTTGACCGCCAGGACGGATTCGAATGTGTGTGCCTTGCCGATGTGCGTGAAATCCTTTATCGGATCGTAGGAAGTGGCCTTGACCAGTTGAGGTGCCGATGAATGACTGGCGCTTGAACTGATCATGATGGTGTAGCCATCGGGGGCGGACTTAACAACCGAATCCGTGCCGATTATCCCAAAGGCGCCCGGCTTGTTGTCCACCACGACTACTGCGCCAGTCGTTCTCCTCACTTCATCAACAATCATTCGACCCAGTACATCCAGACTGGTCCCAGCGGGATAGGGCACTACAAATCGTATCGGCTTCGCCGGATATGCTTGTGCATAAACCTGTCCTGACAAGAGGAAAAAAACGGATACAAGTGCAGTGACCATGGCTTTCATGCTTGCTCCTTCTCCAAGATTGGCCTACAAGGCATGCAGTCTCATACTTCTTCGCGGTTCAATAAATCGAGTTGCCTGTCAGAGCGTTGTCGACGGTTCATCCTGTCGACTTACGACGTGTCGCCGTGCTCACGTCGGATTTCGTCAAGAATCTCGTCTGTGTGCTCGCCGAGCGCCGGTGCGTGGCGCCGGATCGATCCCGGCGTCTTCGAGAATCGGATCGGAATTCCTGTCATCCTCAGCTTGCCCTCCGTCGGATGGTCGACCGTTTTCCAGAATCCGGTGGTATTTAGATGCGGATCTTCAATGAGGTCCTCGACGCTATTCACCGGTGAAAACGGGATGTCTCCGCCGTTGAGCAGGGCTGACCACTCGGCAGTAGTTCTCTCTGCAATTGTTTCCTCGAGCAACTTGTAGAGGGCGCTGATATGCAGGGTTCTGTCCGTGAGGGTCCGAAATCGATTGTCCTCACGAAGTGCGGGGCTTCCCGACAGCTCGAAGAACCGCCGCCATTGCCGGTCAGAGTACGGAACGACAGAGAGATAGCCGTCCTTTGTCCTGAACGGCCTTCGAAATGGGGTCAACATTCTCGCGTATCCGGCCTCGCCAAGCGCGGGGTCAAACGTCAGGCCGGCGAGATGCTCGTGCAGCATGAAGGAAGTCATGCACTCGTACATGGGTACTTCGACCAACTGCCCAACTCCTGTCCGTTCGCGGGCAAATAATGCCAATGTGATCGCATTGGCGATATAGAGGGAAACGGTCTTGTCCGCCAGGCCGAAATTCACGAATCGGGGCGAAGGGGTATTGACGCCTTGAAGCGAGGCGGCGCCGCATGCGGCCTGTATGGTGTCGTCAACCGCACTGCGTCCGGCGAAAGGGCCCGACTCGGAGTAGCCGTAGCAGCCGCAGTAAATGATGCGGGGACTCGAGAGCCTTACAGCTTCGTAATCCAGTCCTAGCCGCTTCATGCCTGAAGGGCGAATATTCGATACGAGCACATCAGCAGTCTGTGCAAGCTTGAGTATTGCAGCTCTTCCCGCGGGCAACTTGGCATCGATGACCACGCTGCGCTTGTTCCGGTTGGCGTTCAGATAGGCGTGGCTCATGCCTTGGTGGCGCTGGGGTGTCACATGACGAAACAGATCTCCGCCCGGGGGCTCGACCTTGATGACATCGGCGCCCATGTCGCCCAGCATCTGGGTGGCCAGTGGCCCCATCAGAATGCTGGTCATGTCCAGAATGCGGATTCCTGAGAGCGGTCCGGGCATGGCTGCGTTCACCCCATGTTGAGTATTCGCCTCGCCGCACGATAGTGCGGCCTGTCGATCATCTGGCCCTCCAAGCGGAATGTCCCGGCGCCAGGATGGGCTTCGAATCCTGCCAGGACCTTCCTCGCCCACAGGCGCTCGGCTTCGCTCGGAGTGAACGCCATGTTGATTGCAGGAACGTGCTTTGGATGAATTGCGATCTTGCCGACAAAACCGTCGCGCCGGGCCTCCTGGCATTCTGTTTCAAGCAATCCGGGATCGTCGAGTGCGATGCAGGGCGTATCGTAGGCAAGGATCCTGGCGCTGGCCGCGGCGTAGAGGCAGAGCGAGCGTGCCAGGACATACGGGGCAGTGTACTGTTGCTGGGCGCGATTCGACAGGGCGCCGAGATCGGCGGCGATGTCCTCGGCGCCCCAGGTGATGCCCCATAGGCGCTCGCTAACTCCGGCATAGCTGCCAAGATTGAACATGGCTTCGCCGAGTTCAGTTGCGATGATCAGTATGCGCAATGACCCGACTGCCAGTCTTGCCTGTGTTTCCAGCGCGTCGAGGTAGTGCGCCAGTCTGCGCACGTCCTCGCCGGATCGGCATTTCGGCAGGATGATTCCGAAGGGCTCCGCGCCAACAACTGCTGCGAGATCACCCATTGCCCATTCCGAATCCAGTGGATTGATACGAACCCAAAGGGATTTTCCCGGCGCGCCGGAGATCAGCATGCTCCGCACGGATGTCCTTGCGTCGATCTTTCCGGCGGGAACTACGGAGTCCTCCAGATCCAATACCAACGCGTCTGCTTCGCTCGCGGAAGCCTTGTCGAACTTGCGTGGACTATCGCCCGGAACAAACAGTAGCGATCGCATCAAGAGGGCCTCTTCCGCATGAAAGCCATGCGTTTGCAGGTGGCGACCAACTCATCCCTCTGGTTCAGCGCCGTATGTTCAAACTCCACGATTCCCGCCTTGGGCCAGGACTTGCTTTCGCGCTTCGACAGAACCACGGTCCGGCTGCGAAGCGTATCGCCGTAGAACACCGGTTTTGGAAACTTCACGCCATCCATGCCGAGGTTGCCGATGGTGGTGCCCAAGGTTGTGTCATTGATGCTCATGCCGATCATCAAGGCAAGGGTGAACATGCTGTTGACCAGTGGCTTGCCAAACTCGGCCTTGGCGGAGAAATCGGCATCCAGGTGCATTGGTTGCACATTCATGGTGAGACTGCAGATCAGGATGTTGTCGGTTTCGGTGGCTGTGCGGGTCCAGGGGTGGTCAAAACGCATGCCTTGCTCGAATTCCTCGTAGTACAGCCCTGCCATGTTGTTCTCCTGAATAGATGGTGAGGTGCCCGCTTGCGTGTTTCTGTGTAGCGCGCGGTTGGCCTTTTCTTCAAAATTGTATTAGTACAACAAAAAGTGTACTAATACGATAAAACTAGCACGGGTGATGCGATTTGGCAACATTGCGAAATCGCGATGCGGCCGAATGGCATGTGATCTGAGCTTTGTGGCGGTGGTGTTACCCGGGGTGTGGGTATGCGTGTACTGCCGGTGAACGTCACCGGATAGGCGGGTGGGCGCACGCCCACGGGGTCTACTGTAGGAGACGCCCCGCCCCGGCCGGGGGGACTTATAACTTGGCGCGGATGACGTCGGCTATGTTGCGGAGCGACTTGCCGATTCGGGGTTGGCCGATTCGATTCACTTGCTCACTGGTCCCAAGAATGGCGATGGCATACGCCACTTGCTCGCTCTGATTCAAAATGGGTGAAGCAATCGTGGTCATGCCCGTAATGTAATTGCCATCATCGATGCCGTAAC
>VGIE01000003.1 GCA_016867955.1 Betaproteobacteria bacterium | reverse complement strand
GACGCCCCGTCCCGCAAACACTGGCCAGGATCTGCCGGGCCTCCCGTCGCGTGGTTGCGCGGCGTGCAGCAGTCCGCTGCGCCGGCCTCGCAGGATCTGCGGGCAACCCCGCCGCAGCAGTTCCGGCGGGCTTGCGCCCGCCGTCTCCGTGGCCCATCATCCGGCTACTGCAACAGTACAGCCTGCCGGAGCGGCGGGCTGGCCAATATGGGGGCAGGGTGGAAAAAATCTGGCTGAAGAGTTATCCGCCGGGCGTGCCGGTGGAAATCGACTGGCATCAGTACAAGTCGCTCGGCGATCTGTTCGAGCAGAGTTGCGGGAAGTTCCGCGACCGTCCCGCCTATTACAACATGGGCGTGACCATCAGCTTCGGCGACCTCGACCGCCTGTCGCGCGCTTTCGGGGCCTGGCTGCAGTCGAAGGGGCTGCCTAAGGGCACGCGCATCGCCATCATGATGCCAAACTGCCTGCAGTTCCCGATCTGCGCCTTCGGGGCGCTGCGCGCGGGCTACACCGCGACCAACGTCAACCCGCTCTACACGCCGCGCGAACTCGAGCTGCAGCTGAAGGATTCTGCCGCCGAAGCCATTGTGGTGTTGGAGAATTTCGCGCACGTGCTGCAGCAGGTGCGCGCGCATACGGCGGTGAAGCACGTGGTGGTGACTTCGCTTGGCGAGATGCTTGGGCTGAAGGGCATGATCGTCAATCTTGTCGTACGCAAGGTCAAGAAGATGGTGCCGGCCTGGGACATCCCGGGCGCGCTGCGCTTCAAGGATGTGCTGGCGCAGGGCGCCAGCCTGGAGCTCAAGCGCGTCGAGGTCGGCCACGAGGACGTTGCGTTCCTGCAGTACACGGGCGGCACTACCGGCATCTCCAAGGGCGCGACGCTGCTCCACCGCAACATCCTTGCCAATCTGGAGCAAGCCTGCGCATGGCTGCGGCCCTTCCTCGACGAGTCGCAGCCCCAGGCCATCATCACGGCGCTGCCGCTGTACCACATCTTTTCGCTGACCGCGAACGCCCTGCTCATGATGAAGCTTGGCGGCCTCAACATCCTCATCACCAATCCGCGCGACATTCCGGGGTTCGTGAAGGAACTAAGCAAGGTCCGTTTCACCATGTTCACCGGGGTCAACACGTTGTTCAACGCGCTAATGCAACACCCGGACCTGGGCAAGGTGGACTTCTCCGCGGTGAAGGTGACGCTGGGCGGCGGCATGGCGGTGCAGAAGGCCGTCGCCGACCAGTGGAAGAAGGCGACCGGCGTGACCCTGGTGGAAGCCTATGGGCTTTCGGAGACCTCGCCCGCGGTCACCATCAATCCGCTTGACCTCAAGGAATACAACGGCGCCATCGGCCTGCCGCTGCCCTCGACCGAGATTTCGATTCGCGGCGAAGATGGCAGGGAGCTGCCTTTCGGCGAGGCAGGGGAGATCTGCATTCGCGGCCCGCAGGTGATGGCCGGCTACTGGAACCGCCCGGACGAAACCGCCAAGGTGATGACTGCCGACGGATTCTTCACCAGCGGCGACATGGGCGTGATCGACCAGCAGGGCTATGTGCGCATCGTCGACCGCAAGAAGGACATGGTCAAGGTCTCCGGCTTCAACGTCTATCCGAACGAGATCGAGGGCGTCGTGGCCATGCACCCAGGTGTGCTCGAGTGCGCGGTGATCGGCGTTCCGGATGCGCATTCCGGCGAAGCGGTGAAATTGTTCGTGGTTAAGAAGGATGCCGCCCTGACGGAAGACGATCTGCGCAAGCACTGCCATGAAAATCTCACCGGCTACAAGCGGCCCAAGCACATTGAGTTCAGGGCCGAGTTGCCGAAGACCAACGTCGGCAAGATCCTCAGGCGCGCGTTGCGCGACGGCGGGGCCTGAGGCCGGCGCCTCAAGCAGCGCGGCCGCGCGTGCGCAGCAGGCGCGCGGTCCCGAAGGGTGGGTCGCACCTACACCGGAGGCGGGTTGGCGAGCTTCTTTGCCGCCTTCCAGGCCAGTCGCGAGAAGATCTCGTTGATCAGGGTCTCGCGGGCGACGGGCTTGTGCAGGAAGCCTTCGGCGCCTAGGTTGCGCGCCTGCACGTGCTCGTTCTCATCCTGATGCCCGGTGAGGACGACGACGGGAATGTCGCGCGAGGCCGGGTCCGACTTCAGCGCGGCGAGGACTTCCATTCCGTCCAGATAGGGCAGCCCGATGTCGAGCAGGATGAGGTCGGGCGGACTCTCCAGAATCGCCCGGATGGCAATGGCTGCGTCAGCGGCGATGCGAACCTTCAGCCCGCCGCTGGTCAGGTCGGCGCTGAGTAGTTCGAGCAAGGGGGTGTCGTCGTCGACGATGAGTACCGTGGGCATATCGGAGTCATGAATCGAAGTTTAGGAACAATAACCCGTTGACGCGGCTGCGCCCACCCCGATGAAGGGGTTGCCGCGAAATAGCAGGTGGCGGCATCCGGCTATTCTGTGCTGGCGTTCGTGGTGTGAGAGGTTATACCTCTATTTTTCAGTGACTTAGCGCTGCTCCGCGCGTGCAAGCCTTCGCCTCCAGTCGACTTCTGTTCCGGACCTCGGCTCATGTTGCGGCGAGGAATTCCCGAATGGTCGTACAAACAAGCACTTGTTACTTGCATTACTGCGTTGCACAAGAAATTTTCAGTCTGATATAAGGATACATCGATAGAGCTGTCACGAGGTTGCGATGCTGTATGCGCTCCACGACCTACAGCGCACTGTTATTGCTCCCTGGAACTATTTCGCCAAGGCGAGTCACGAACTGCTGACGAATCCGTTCAGCCCGTTCTCCCAGCTTCCCGCCAGCCGGCGCCTCGCGGCCAACGCCGAGCTCTTCTATCGACTCACCCAGGAATTCCACAAGCCCGAGTTCGGGCTCGACCATGCCGTCATCGACGGCGCACGCGTGGCCGTGGCCGAGGTCGTCGCTATCGACAGGCCGTTCTGCAAGCTGCTGCATTTTCGGCGCGAACTACCTCCTGGGCGCGCCCCCGACCCCGTGGTGCTGCTGGTCGCACCGTTGTCGGGCCACCATGCAACCCTGTTGCGCGACACCGTGCGCACGCTTCTGTCCGAGCATGAGGTCTATGTCACCGACTGGGTGGATGCGCGCATGGTGCCGCTGGCCATGGGGACCTTCCATTTCGACGATTATGTCGATTATGTCCGCGAGTTCATCAGCTTCCTCGGACCGGAGATGCACGTGATTTCGGTCTGCCAGCCGACGGTGCCGGTGCTTGCGGCCGTGTCACTGATGGCGACGGCGGACGAACCCGTCAAGCCGCGCACCATGATCATGATGGGCGGGCCCATCGACGCCCGCAACAGCCCGACGGCCGTCAACAATCTCGCCTTGCAGAAGCCCTATTCGTGGTTCGAGCGTACGCTGATCCAGCGCGTTCCACTCAAGTACCCGGGCGCGCTGCGGCGCGTCTATCCGGGCTTCCTGCAGCATCTGGGCTTCGTGGCCATGAACCCGTCGCGCCACGTCGACGCGCACCGCGATTTCTACAAGCACCTCGTTGCCGGCGATGACGATTCGGCGGCGGCGCACCGCAACTTCTACGATGAATACAACGCGGTGCTGGACATGCCCGCCGAGTACTATCTCGAGACCATTAAGCGCGTGTTCCAGGAATTCCAGTTGCCCAAGGGGCGGATGTTCGTGCGCGAGCAACTGGTCAGGCCGCAGGACATCCGGCACACCGCGCTGCTTACGGTGGAAGGCGAACTGGACGATATTTCGGGCAACGGCCAGACGCGCGCTGCACACGAGCTGTGCATCGGCATCACCGACGCGAGGCGCGAGCATTTCGAGGCGCCGGGCGCTGGGCACTACGGCATTTTCAGCGGCCGCCGCTGGCGCGAGGTGGTCTACCCGCGCGTGCGCGGCTTCATCCGCGATCGCGCCCGAGGCGGTTAGCCCGGAGGCGGCCCGCCATCGGCCTCAGAAAGGCCGGGGGCGTGAATCCAGCAGGGCTGCGATGGCCGGCCAGTTGTTCGGGCAGGCGTTGAGCAGTTCGCGCTTGCGTCCTTCGAGCACTCCGTAGTCCATCGCGAGTTATTCGGCGGCGATGTCGTCGAGCCGGTCGGCCAGCACGCGCGATGACGGGTCGAGGTTGAAGATCATGCCGAGGCCCGTTGGCGGCGTGGAGATGGTGTGCACCGCCAGATCGGGACGGTACTTGCGCAGCAGCAAGATGAGGCGCCAGATGTCGCCGCTCCAGAATGCCGTGCAGCGCTCGCGCATGGCGGTTTCCGCATCGAGCGGGTAGCAATCGTGGACGAGGACGACACTGCTGCGCGTTGACAGCCTCTCGATATTGATGAAATCGCGCAGTGCGTATTCGAACTGATGCATCCCGTTGATGAAGGCAAGCTCGATGCGCCTGCCGCCGAGTTCCGCGACGACATCATGCCCGGCAAAGAAGTCGTCGCTGGTTTTCGCGAACACGCGCTGGTTGGGGCCCGCGGGTTCGTCGAGAATGGGGTTCGGGTCGATGCCGATCGCCTGCGTCGACGGCGACACGACGCGCAACGAGGCGCCGCGGAACACCCCGACTTCGAGGTAGGTGCGCGGGTTCAGGTGCGCGTGCAGCCGGGACATGACGTGAAAGTAGTCCTCGCCGTGCAGTTCAATGTTGGCGAGCAGCATGTGGGCGGGATGGAAGCGGGCCAGTCGGACAGCTTCCTAGCACAGTTCGATGGTCCGCGCCGTGTTGCCGTCGATGTAATGCGCCAGCGACAGGTTGTAGAGGTAGCGGGGTTCGTGCGGCGACGCCTGTACGGCGCGCTCAAGGTGGGCTTTGGCCTCGCGTATCTGCTGCAGCTCGAGCAATGCCGTTCCGCGCATGAAATGCGCTTCCGGGTTGTCCGGCCATTGCCTCAGCACCGGCGTCAGTTCCGCGACGACCTCCTCGAACTGGTTGCACCCCAGCAGGCCCCTTGCCGACAACAGGCCCGCTTCGAGAGTCGCTGGAGAAGTCTCGGCCGCCGAGCCGCGCGAGAAGAGGCTGCAAATGAGCGTGCTCAGCATGCCGGCAGTCTAGTGAGGGCACATGGCAAGGGCAATCGACGCCGGCAGGCGATGTCAACTCTTGCCGGCATCCGCGGCATCCTCCTTGGCCGCGACCTCAATGGCGTCGGCATCGATGTCCGCTGCTTCATCTCCGCCGCGTACTGCGTCATCCACTGCGCTGGCCTCCTGCTCGGCGTCGGCGCCCGGGAGGGCGTCCAAGGCCCTGCGCGGCGCCGGGTACTGCACGACACGCTGGTCGATGGCGCCGAAG
This sequence comes from Betaproteobacteria bacterium, assembly GCA_016867955.1. GTDB lineage: Bacteria > Pseudomonadota > Gammaproteobacteria > Burkholderiales > SG8-39 > CAIYPG01. The sequence continues at coordinate 16,167 of VGIE01000003.1, read as the reverse complement.
ATGGAGTGGCCTGCCGCATCCAGCATCTCGATGCGCACCCGGTCTCCGAAGCGCAGGAAGGGCAGCGGGTCGCGCCCGGCAACGGCCTCGGTCGCACGCCGCTCGGCGATGCAGGCATGGCCCGCGGCATGCCCCTGGTTGGACACGGTGCCGGAGCCCAGGACGGTACCTGCGCCAAGGCGCCGCGTTCTCGCCGCGTGCGCGATCAAGTGAGGAAAATCGAACTGCATATCGCTGCCGCAATCCGGCTCTCCCAGCGTCTCGTCGTTCACGCTCACGCGCAGCGGTCGTGACACACGCCGGCCGTCCCAGGCGGCACCGAGCTCATCCGCAGTCACCGCCACGGGCGAAAACGCCGTGGCAATCTTGCCCTGGACCGGGCCGAGGCCCTTGCGGAATTCCCTGGCGAGCACCGCACGCAGGGAAACGTCATTGATGAGGACGAACAGGCGGATTTCCTCGCCCGCGCGCTCGTGTTTCACCGCCATGGGCACGTCGCCCAGGATGACGCCGAGTTCTCCTTCGAGGTCGATTTCCCAGGCTTCGCTGGCTGCTTCGATCGGGTCGCAGGCGCCAATGAAGTAGTCCGAATTGCCCTGGTACATGAGCGGGTCGCGTCGGGCATCGGGAGGCATGCCTGCGCCGCGGGCCTTGCGCAGGGCCTTGATGTGCGGCAGGTAGGAGCTGCCATCGAGCCACTGGTAGGCGCGCGGCAGCGGCGCCAAGCATTGCAGGGGATCGAAGGCAAATGCGCGGCCGCCAGGCTGGCGGTTCAATTCGTCGGAGAGATTCTGCAATTGCGGCGCGCAATAGCCCCAGTCGTCCAGCGCCGCCTGCAGGGTCGGGGCGACGTCAAATGCAATCTGCGCACGCCTGAGGTCGCGCGACACGACGGCAAGCGCACCGTCGCGGGTGTCGTTCTTGATGGTGGCCAGTTTCATGGGATCGCCGGAGTGGGATTCGGCATCTGTACCGCGGTTGCGGCGAAGTGGCATTCTACATTGCGCCCCTGTCGGCGGAGGCCGGGACCACGGGTCTGACAGCGATCGAAGGCGTACCAGCGGCGGGCGCGTAGAATGGCGCCCCCAACGGCATGGCCAGCGGGAATCCGATTAAGGCGGATGCGACCGAACGCGTCCCGACGTGCCGCTAGGCTCGCTTGATCCATCCGAAACCAGAATGAAAGGAACACCATGCAGCAACAGACAGCACCGGCGCTCGTGATCGACAAGTCCGCAACCGCGGTTCTTCTGATGGATTTCCAGAACGACATGGTGGAACGCGTTCCCGAGCCCGAGCGCACGGCGTTGCTGGAGAGCGCTGTGACCGTGCTTGCTGCGGCGCGCAAGGCAGGAATGCCGGTGATCTACATCGTGGTCGGGTTCCGCAAGGGCTATCCCGAAGTGAGCCCGCGCAACAAGCTGTTTTCTATGGTCAAGAATGCCGGGAGGCTGCTCGCGGGGACCCCGGGTACGGCGGTGCATGCCAGCGTGGCGCCACAGGCGGAGGATGTGGTGCTGACCAAGGTGCGCGTCGGCGCCGCATCGACAACACCGCTGGAAACCATGCTGCGGGCGCGTGGCATCACGTCGCTGGTGCTGATGGGGATCGCCACCAGCGGCGTCGTGCTGTCCACGATGCGCTGGGCGGCCGACATGGACTACACGCTGACCGTCATTGCGGATGGTTGCGCCGACTTCAACGCGGACACGCACCGGGTGCTGCTTGAAAACGTCTTCCCGGCGCAGGGGACGGTGGTCAGCGCGCAGGCGTTCAGGGCTGCCGTGGGGGGCTGACCAGGCACCTCGTCGTGATCATATTATGCGTGTAGAGCCATTACTGGCGAAGCGTATAGTGGTGAATTGATCATATTGACCGCCCGGGTCCGGGCTCTCCCGCATGGGGGCGGGAGCTGCGCGAGCAGCGATGGACCGTTCCGGCTCAGGCCGCCGCCGCCTTGTCCCCGGCCAGCGCCGCGTGGAATGCCGCGAGCAGCCTGGCTTCCTTCTTGCGCGCGAACTCGACACCGCGCAGCTTGACGTGGCCATAGCCCCGGATGTCCTGCGGAATGGCGGCAATGGCCGCTGCGGTTGCGAGGTTGTGTTCCGACAGGCCTGCGAGCAGCTTCTCGATCGTTCTCTCGTAGTCCGTGATCAGCTGCCGTTCCATGCGCCTCTCGGCGGTGCGGCCGAACACGTCGAACACCGATCCGCGCAGACCCTTGAGACGGGCGAGCAGGCGGAATGCCGTGAGTATCCAGGGGCCGAACTCGGACTTCCTTGCCACGCCGGTCACCGGGTCCCGAGGGTTCAGCACCGGCGGCGCCAGGTGGAACTTCAGCCGGTAGCTTCCTTCGAACATCGCATCGATTCTTTGGTGGAATTCCGGCTGCGTGTGCAGCCGGGCGACTTCGTATTCGTCCTTGTAGGCCAGCAGCTTGAAATAGCTGCTCGCCACGGCTGCCGTCAGCGCGGATTCCCGGGCGCCCAGCGCCGCCTCGGCGGCGCGCACGCGCCCGACCAGGTTCCGGTAACGCGTTGCGTAGGCGCTGTCCTGGTAGTCGACGAGGAACTCGCTGCGCCGGGATATCGTTTCGTCGAGATTGCGCGCCGGCGCGCGCGCGAAGGCGATGACCTTGCCCGGCGTGGCTCGTCTTTCCACGTGCGCGAGGTCAGCAGCTGCTCTGCGTCCCCACTGGAACGCGCGCTGGTTCAGCTTCACGGAGACATCGTTGAGTCCGATGGCGCGGTCGATGGACTCCGCTTCGAGCGGAATCCAGCCCTTCTGGAATGCGTAGCCCAGCATGAACATGTTGGTGGCGATGGCATCGCCAAGGAGCGCGCCCGCAAGGCTGCCGGCGGCGACGAAATCGGCATTGCCGTGAGCCACCGAGTCGAGGATGTTCTGCCGCAGGTCGCCGCCGGGCAAACGCCAGTCGGGATTGCGCGTGAATTCGGCGGTCGGTGCGGTGTCGGAGTTGATCAGCACGCGCGTGCGCTGCTCGTGCATCGTGGAGATCGCCTCGACACTCGTGGTCACGACGAGGTCGCAGCCGATCACGAGGTCCGCCGTGCCGGTCCCGACCCGCACGGCGTGCAGGGACTCGCTGCTGCGCCCCATTCGCACATGCGACATGACGGGGCCGAACTTCTGCGCCAGCCCCGACATGTCGAGCACGGTCGCTGCCTTGCCCTCCATGTGCGCGGCCACTGCCAGAATCTGCCCGATCGTGATGACGCCGGTGCCGCCAATACCGGCGATGAGTATGTTGTAGGGCTCATCGAGCGCGGGCTTTACCGGCGTCGCCAACGGGCCGAATTCGTCCGTCTCGGCCGCGCCGGAGTCGGTACTGCCCTTGCGCAGGCTGCCGCCTTCGACAGTGACGAAGCTCGGACAGAACCCCTTGAGGCAGGAGAAATCCTTGTTGCAGGATGACTGGTTGATGGTGCGCTTGCGCCCGAACTCGGTTTCCAGGGGCTCGACCGACAGGCAGTTGGACGCCGTACTGCAGTCCCCGCAGCCTTCGCACACCAGTTCGTTGATGACGACGCGCCGGGCCGGGTCCGGGTATTCATTGCGCTTGCGGCGTCGCCGCTTTTCGGAGGCGCAGGTCTGGTCGTAGATGATTGCGCTGACGCCCTTCACCTCGCGTAGCTCGCGCTGCACGGCGTCAAGGTCATCGCGGTGGCGGATGGTCGTGCCTTCTGCCCAAGGACAGCCCGGGGGGTACTTTTCCGGCTCGTCGGTGACGACGATGATTGGCTGCACGCCTTCGGCGGCAAGCTGCCGGGAAATCATGGCCGGATCGAGCGGCCCATCCACATGCTGGCCGCCGGTCATTGCAACCGCGTCGTTGTAGAGGATCTTGTAGGTGATGCTGACGCCGGCTCCAACCGCTGCGCGGATGGCGAGCAGCCCGGAGTGGTAATAAGTGCCGTCGCCGAGATTGGCGAAAACGTGAGGTGTGTCGGTAAACGGGGCCTGGCCGATCCACGGCACGCCTTCGCCGCCCATGTGCGTGAAGGTTTCCGTGCCGCGATCCATCCACAGTGCCATGTAATGGCAACCGATGCCGGCCATCGCGCGGCTGCCCTCGGGAACCCTTGTCGAGGTATTGTGCGGGCAGCCGGAGCAGAAATGCGGGCGACGGAGCGTGGTGGTGTGCGGCTTTTCCATGGCCTTTTGCTTGCGCTCAAGGTAGGCGACGCGCTCATGAAAACGCGAGCCGAGGACCGCGGCCAGGCCAAGCTTCTGCAACCGGCTGGCGATTGCGCCGGCGATGATGGCCGGCGAGAGTTCGTAGTGCGCCGGCAGCAGCCAGTTTCCCGCGGGCTGACCCGCGGCGATGGACCATTCGCCGTTGTCATCGAACTTGCCGACGACGCGCGGCGGGCGCTGGCCCTCGCGCCAGGTGTAGAGTTCCTCCTTGATCTGGTATTCAATCAGCTGGCGCTTCTCCTCGACGACGAGGATTTCTTCCAGTCCCGCCGCGAAACTGCGCGCGCCCTCGGGCTCCAGCGGCCAGGGCATCGCGATCTTGTAGACGCGCAGGCCGATGTCGCTGGCGACACGCTCGTCGATGCCGAGGTCGGCCAGCGCCTGCATGACATCGCCGTAGGACTTGCCAGTGGTCGCGATACCCATGCGTGCATTAGGACTGTTCAAGACGATGCGATCGAGCCGGTTGGAGCGGCAGTAGGCGAGCGCTCCGTACACCTTGTAGTCGAGCAGGCGGGCTTCCTGATCGATCCCGGGGTCGGGCCAGCGTATGTGGTTGCCGCCGCGGGGCATGGCGAAGTCCTCGGGCAGCACGATCTTGACGCGATCGGGATCGACGTCGACGATGGCGCCCGATTCAACGATGTCGCCGACGCATTTGAACCCGACCCAGCAGCCGGTGTAGCGGGACATGGCGAATCCGTGCACGCCGAGGTCGAGGTAGTCCTGCACGCTGGATGGGTGCAGTACAGGAATCATGCACGCCTTGAGGGCATGCTCGCTCTGGTGCGGCAGGGTTGACGACTTGCAACCGTGGTCGTCGCCCGCCAGTACGAGCACGCCGCCATGCTTTGAAGTGCCGGCCGAATTGGCATGCTTGAAGACGTCGACACAGCGGTCTACGCCGGGTCCCTTCCCGTACCACATGGCAAACACGCCGTCGTAGCGTGCACCGGGAAACAAGTTGACCTGCTGGGTTCCCCATACCGCAGTGGCGGCGAGATCCTCGTTGATGCCAGGCTGAAAGTGGATGCGATGCTCGCCAAGGTGCTTCGTCGCCTTCCACAGCGCCATGTCGAAACCTCCCAGAGGGGAGCCGCGGTATCCGGAAACGAAGCCTGCGGTATTAAGTCCCGCAGCTTCGTCACGTTCTTTCTGCAACATGGCCAGGCGCACCAGCGCCTGAATACCCGTCATGAAGACTTGGCCGCGCTTGAGCGTGTACTTGTCGTCCAGAGAAAACTGTTGCAGATGTTCCGGGGCGTTCACCGTGACTTTTCTCCCATCGCACTGTTGGCCGGGCTTCGGGCAGGATATCAAGTTACCGAAAGTATAGGAGTGACGACGCAGAAGGCCGGACTCGTCCCGTGAGCTTCTCCCCATGGGTCGCTCGGACGTTTCTGACGGTACACCGTTGCCAGCGGGCGAGCTGCGCGAGGGGGCTGCTGGTGAGCACTGACATTTACCGCTTGCCCGACTGCTTTCCGCCGGGTCTGATCGCCTGGTTGATTGACGCATCACGGCGCGGCATGGTCTGAATGCGCTGCACGCCATGGCCTTCGCGAGACGTTCCGGTATCGGCCGCATGCGATCCGCCAATATAAATGACTATTTGGTCATTAGTGAAGGGCTGACTTGCAGTCGCGGGCAATTTTCGATGTGCGGCGGGCTTGGTGCGCCGCAACAAAAATCCTCGGGTGCACGCGCTTCGGCAAGTTCCCCGGAATGGCTGCGGTTCCCCGCGGCACGTTGACACATTCGGAAAATCCAAGCATAATCAGACGTTTCGTTCGGAGGGGTTCCCGAGCGGTCAAAGGGATCAGACTGTAAATCTGACGGCTCTGCCTTCGAAGGTTCGAATCCTTCCCCCTCCACCAGGAATGCTGATGGCTCCGGGCTGTATTCGTCGAAACGCGGCCGCGGGTGTAGCTCAATGGTAGAGCAGAGGCCTTCCAAGCTTACGACGAGGGTTCGATTCCCTTCACCCGCTCCAGTGACGGGAGCGGCGTCTGAAAACGAAATTTATTGCAACGTAGCGGGATCTTAATCGGACGAATATACGGGTTTTGCGCCGATGTAGCTCAGTGGTAGAGCACTCCCTTGGTAAGGGAGAGGTCGCGCGTTCAATCCGCGCCATCGGCACCATCAGGATCGGGATTCTGGGATCAGGTTTTCAATTCCAATTTACAAGCAACGGGATAAGACATGTCCAAAGGCAAATTTGAGCGTACGAAGCCGCACGTGAACGTAGGGACGATTGGTCACGTGGACCACGGCAAGACGACGCTGACGGCGGCGATCACGACGGTGCTCTCCAAGAGGTTTGGTGGTGAGGCGAAGGCCTACGACCAGATCGATGCGGCCCCGGAGGAGAAGGCGCGGGGGATAACGATCAACACGGCGCACGTGGAGTACGAGACCAAGAGCCGGCACTACGCGCACGTGGACTGCCCTGGGCACGCCGACTACATCAAGAACATGATTACCGGTGCGGCGCAGATGGACGGCGCGATCCTGGTGGTGTCGGCGGCCGATGGCCCGATGCCGCAGACGCGCGAGCACATTCTGCTGGCGCGCCAGGTGGGTGTTCCGTACATCATCGTGTTCATGAACAAGGCGGACATGGTCGATGACAAGGAGCTGCTCGAGCTGGTGGAGATGGAGGTGCGCGAGCTGTTGTCCAAGTACGAGTTTCCTGGTGATGACACGCCGATCGTGATCGGCTCGGCGCTCAAGGCGCTGGAGGGGGACACGAGCGATATGGGCGAGGGCGCGATCATGAAGCTGGCCGATGCGCTGGACAGCTACATCCCGACGCCGGAGCGGGCGATTGATGGGGCGTTTCTGATGCCGGTGGAGGATGTGTTCTCGATCTCCGGCCGTGGCACGGTGGTGACTGGTCGCGTGGAGCGTGGCGTGGTGAAGGTGGGCGAGGAAATCGAGATCGTGGGCCTGAAGGCGACGATCAAGACGGTGTGCACGGGCGTGGAGATGTTCAGGAAGCTGCTGGATCAGGGGCAGGCGGGTGACAACATCGGGGTGCTGTTGCGCGGCACCAAGCGCGAGGAAGTCGAGCGGGGGCAGGTACTGGCCAAGCCGGGTTCGATCACGCCGCATACGAAGTTCGAGTGCGAGGTGTACATCCTGTCCAAGGACGAGGGTGGCCGGCATACGCCGTTCTTCCCAGGGTACCGGCCGCAGTTCTACTTCCGGACGACTGACGTGACGGGGTCCTGTGTGCTGCCTGAGGGCACCGAGATGGTGATGCCGGGGGACAACATCAAGATGGTGGTGTCGCTGATTGCGCCGATCGCGATGGAGCAGGGGTTGCGTTTTGCGATTCGTGAGGGCGGCAAGACCGTAGGCGCCGGCGTCGTCGCCAAAGTGATCGAGTAAGAGGGTCGGTGTCCCTTTTCCAGCTAACGATTCATAGAAATTGACAGGCAAATTATGCAGAGCCAGAAAATCCGCATCCGCCTCAAGGCGTTCGACTATCGACTTATTGACCAGTCGGCGCTGGAAATCGTCGATACGGCAAAGCGGACCGGTGCCGTAGTCAAAGGGCCCGTGCCGTTGCCGACTAGAATCGAGCGATTCGATGTGCTTAGGTCGCCGCACGTCAACAAGACATCGCGAGACCAGTTCGAAATTCGCACGCACTTGCGGCTTATGGACATAATTGATCCGACTGACAAAACGGTGGACGCGCTGATGAAGCTGGATCTGCCTGCAGGAGTGGACGTAGAAATCAAGCTTTAGCACTTGTTGTTCCGGGGCAAGGCGGGACCCAACCGCATCCCCCGGCATTGTGAACCGCCGGCCAATTGCAGTCGGCACCCGGACCCGCGTAGGGGTTGTGGGAAATTTATAAGAGGGCAAGACCATGAGCTTGGGACTCGTCGGCCGCAAGGTCGGCATGACCCGCATTTTTACTGAAGAGGGCGAGTCTCTTCCGGTAACCGTGCTGGACGTGTCCGACAACCGTGTTACGCAAATAAAGACGACAGCCATTGACGGCTACTCGGCCGTTCAAGTGGCATTTGGCAAGCGCAGGGCGTCTCGCGTCAATAAGGCCTTGGCCGGTCATGTTGCCAAAGCCGGGGTCGAGGCAGGAAGGACCCTCAGCGAATTTCGCGTGTCCGAGTCGGACGTTGCCAAACTGAAGGTCGGTGAGAAGATCAGCGCTGGCATATTCAAGGTTGGCCAGAAGGTCGACGTATCCGGCACCTCGCAAGGAAAGGGTTTCGCCGGAGTCATCAAGCGCCATAATTTTTCTTCGAATCGTGCGAGTCACGGTAACTCGGTTTCCCATCGGACGCCCGGTTCTATCGGACAGGCGCAAGATCCCGGAAGGGTGTTCCCTGGCAAGCGCATGTCAGGGCACCTTGGTAACGTCAAGCGGACTGTGCAAAGCCTGATCGTCGTGCGGGTTGACGCGGACCGTCAGCTGCTGCTCATCAAAGGCGCAGTCCCGGGAAGCCGTGGCGGCGACGTCGTTGTCCTGCCCGCGGCTAAGCCCGGCAAATCCAAAGTGGCACCGGCGCCGGCGGGCAAAGCCGCAGCGAAGCAGTGAGGTAACAATGGAACTGAAAATACTGAATGACCAGGGCCATAGTGCAGCGATGCTGGTTGCGTCCGACGCGCTGTTTGCTCGTGATTACAATGAAAGCCTCGTTCACCAGATCGTTGTCGCCTACCAGGCCAACGCGCGCAGGGGTACGCGGGCACAGAAGGGGCGCAGCGATGTAGCGAAATCCGGTCGCAAACCCTGGCGGCAGAAGGGAACGGGGCGCGCTCGAGCCGGAGATGCCAAGAGCCCTTTGTGGCGCAGCGGAGGAAGAATATTCCCGAATCTTCCTGATGAGAATTTCAGCCATAAGGTCAACCGGAAGATGTACAGGGCGGGGATGTGCTCAATCCTGTCCCAGCTGGCTCGGGAGGACCGCCTCAAGGTCGTTGAGAGCTTTTCAGTCCAGGCCCCTAAAACGAAACTGCTTGTGCAGAAGCTCAAGCAGATGGGATTGGACGATACCTTGGTGATTACCGCGGATGTAGACCAGAACCTTCTGCTCTCCGCCCGCAATCTGCAGGGAGTGATGGTTGTAGATGTCGCGCACGCCGATCCGGTTTCGTTGATCGGGTACCGGAACGTCGTACTCACCAAGCAGGCTGTGGCGAAATTCGAGGAGCTGCTCAAATGAGCCAACATGATCAGCGTCTGATGAAGGTTCTTCTTGCGCCAACAGTCTCCGAAAAAAGCACGTATGTCGGGGAAAAGCACAACCAGGTCGTATTTCGCGTGATTCAGGACGCCACGAAGCCCGAGATCAAGGCGGCCGTAGAGTTGCTGTTCAAGGTCAAGGTAAAGGGTGTTCAGGTTTCTAACGTGAAGGGCAAGGAAAAGCGCTTTGGTAGATTCATGGGACGACGGCGGAACTGGAAAAAGGCCTACGTTTCCCTGATGCCGGGGCAGGAAATCAATTTTCAGGCGGCGGAGTAAGCCATGGCTCTAATCAAAGTCAAGCCGACATCGAATGGCCGCAGGTCGGTCATAAAACTGGTTAATCCAGAACTGCACAAGGGTCGGCCCGTTGCAGGCCTCGTGGAGAGTCAGTCCAAGAAGGCGGGTCGCAATAATGCCGGTCGCGTCACCATGCGCCATCAGGGTGGCGGTCACAAGCAGCACTACCGACTCGTTGATTTTCGACGCGATAAGGATGGTATTCCAGCGCGTATTGAACGGCTTGAATATGATCCGAACCGGAGCGCGAATCTGGCCCTGCTCTGCTACGCGGATGGGGAGCGTCGTTACATTATTGCCCCGAAGGGGATTTCGGCCGGAGCGCAGCTTGTATCCGGGATCGAGGCGCCTATCAAGCCTGGTAATGCGCTGCCATTGCGAAACATTCCGGTGGGAACAACGATCCATTGCGTGGAGATGCAGGCGGGACGTGGTGCCCAGCTCGCGCGCTCTGCAGGTACCTCAGTCCAGTTGCTCGCGCGCGAGGGAAGCTATGCCCAGGTTCGCCTGCGGTCCGGAGAGATTCGCAAGGTACATGTGGACTGTCGGGCTACGATTGGCGAGGTTGGCAACGAGGAGCATAGCCTGCGCTCGATCGGGAAGGCCGGGGCGGTGCGTTGGCGGGGAATTCGACCAACTGTCCGGGGCGTCGCAATGAACCCCATCGACCATCCGCATGGAGGCGGCGAAGGAAAGACCGCAGCTGCACAGGATCCGGTCAGCCCATGGGGAACCCTTGCAAAGGGTTACAAGACTCGCAAGAACAAACGTACGCGCGGAATGATCGTCCAGTTCCGCCACAAGAAATAGGGGTAAGCGATGGCACGTTCTGTCAAGAAAGGCCCGTTCGTAGACCAGCACCTTGTGAAAAAGGTGGATGCCGCTCGTACCTCGCATGACAAGCGCCCCATCAAGACCTGGTCCCGCCGCTCGACGATCCTGCCCGATTTTGTCGGGCTGACAATTGCTGTCCACAATGGTAAGCAGCATGTCCCTGTGTATATCTCGGAAAACATGGTCGGACACAAGTTGGGGGAATTTGCGTTGACCCGCACGTTCAAGGGGCACACCGGGGACAGAAAAGCCGCCTCGCCGGCTGAGAAGACGTAAGGGGGTTGTGCAAATGGAAACTCAGGCAAGGCTTTACGGTGTCCGCCTCTCGGCGCAGAAGGGACGCCTGGTTGCAGACCAGATCCGCGGAATGGCGGTCGAGTCGGCGCTCAACCTACTGACGTACAGCCCCAAGAAAGGGGCCCGAATCATCAAGAAGGTGCTGGAGTCGGCAATCGCGAACGCCGAGCACAATGATGGCGCGGATATCGACGAGCTCAGCGTAAAGAAAGTACTTGTCGAGCAGGGCACAACCATCCGGCGCTTTCAGGCGCGAGCCAAGGGTCGCGGTAATCGGATCTGCAAGCCGACGTGCCACATATTCCTGACGGTTGGCGATTCTGAGAACAAGAAGGTCGCCGCGCCCGTGCGCAGGACCAAGAAAGCGCAAAAGTAAAGGATAGGCCATGGGACAGAAAATCCAACCGACCGGTTTCAGACTCTCGGTCAACAAGAACTGGGCTTCGCGCTGGTTCGCGAACAGCAAGCATTTTGCGGGCAAGCTTAATGAAGACCTGCGTGTGCGCGAGTACCTTAAGAAGAAATTGGCACATGCCTCCGTTGGGAAGGTCATCATCGAGCGTCCGGCAAAGGATGCGCGAATTACGATACATTCCGCGCGGCCGGGAGTCGTGATCGGCAAGAAGGGCGAGGATATCGAGGTACTGAAGGCCGACCTGCGCAAGCTGCTTGGTGTGCAAATGGTGCATGTCAATATTGAGGAAATCCGCAAGCCCGAGATCGATGCGCAGCTGATCGCCGACTCAATCACGCAACAGCTTGAGAAGCGGATCATGTTCCGTCGCGCGATGAAGCGTGCCATGCAGAACGCGATGCGGCTTGGTGCCCAGGGCATCAAGATCATGAGCGCAGGCAGGCTGAATGGAATCGAGATCGCACGCACCGAGTGGTACCGGGAGGGTCGTGTGCCCCTGCATACCTTGCGTGCCGATATCGATTACGGGGTGTCCGAAGCGAAAACCACCTATGGGGTGATCGGGGTGAAGGTCTGGGTGTACAAGGGAGAGGTATTGGCCAAGGCGGATCATCTTGCGGCTCCCGCGGCCCCGGGAGTTGAAGACCCGGCTGCTGCAAGGAGAGTCCGCAAGGCACCTCCCAAGGTTTCTCCTGAAGGCCAGATTAAGAAGGCGATACCGGTTGAGGAGCCGAAGCCCAAGCCGGCGAGGAAGACGGCACGGAAGCCCGCAACAACTGCAACGGAGGGAAAGAAGGCTAATGTGGGGGGTGAAGCTCCCGCCAAGCCCAAGACGACGGTCAAGCGCGTGCGCAAGGCCAAGAATACGCCGGGCAACCCGTCGGACTCCGGCGGACCGGGCGTAGTGCAGTAATTCGATATCGACAGGACGGCACAATGCTTCAGCCATCACGAATGAAATACCGAAAGCAGCAAAAGGGCCGCAATAAGGGCGTTGCCACTAGCGGTACCAAGGTGTCTTTCGGAGAGTTTGGACTCAAGGCCACTGAGCGTGGGCGCTTGACTGCACGGCAAATCGAGGCCGCTCGTCGCGCCATGACGCGCCATATCAAGCGGGGCGGTCGGGTATTCATCCGGATATTCCCGGACAAACCGATTTCTCAGAAGCCCGCGGAAGTACGCATGGGAAATGGCAAGGGCAATCCCGAATATTTCGTTGCAGAAATTCGGCCAGGCAACGTGCTGTACGAGATGGACGGAGTGAACGAGGGAACGGCGCGGCAGGCATTTGCGCTAGCAGCGGCAAAGCTCCCGCTGAAGACCACTTTTGTCTTCCGTCTAGTCGGGTGACCGGGAGTAACGAATGAAGATCAGTGAACTGCGCGCCAAAGACGAGGCGCAATTAACGGCGGAACTCGAGGCGTTGCTGAAGGCGCAATTTTCAATGCGCATGCAAAAAGCTACGCAACAACTGACCAATACAAGTCAATTGAGGAAAGTCCGTCGCGACATTGCGCGCGTTCGTACGCTCCTGAGCGAGAAGGCGGCCACAAAATGAGCGGAAAGCAAAAGACGGGCAGGATCCTGATGGGACGGGTCGTCAGCGACAAGATGGACAAGACCGTCACGGTGCTGGTTGAACGCCGGGTGACCCATCCATTGATGGGCAAGGTCATCACACGATCAAAAAAATACCACGCCCACGATGAGCGGAACGAATTTCATGAAGGCGACTTGGTGCAGATCGTGGAGACACGCCCACTTTCAAAGACCAAGGCATGGCGAGTGGCGAAATTGCTGGAAAAGTCGAAATCTGCTTGATTTTCGTACACAAAAAAATGGCATTCGGGCTATACTTAAATGCTGTTCGGATTCTGTCTGCAGGAACTGGCCGGGCTCTGCCAAGGCCCTGAGCGAGCACAGCTTCCGATGTGGTAACGCCATTTGCCCCGGACGGGGTCCAAAACTGTCGTCTGCCGGTACCCGGGTAGAAATTCCGGGTCAAAGCGGGATAAGTTGGAGATTGAATAATGATTCAGATGCAGTCAGTACTTGACGTCGCCGATAACACGGGCGCGCGTTCGGTGATGTGCATTAAGGTGCTTGGCGGTTCCAAGCGTCGTTACGCATCCATCGGCGACGTGATCAAGGTCAGCATCAAGGATGCTGCGCCGCGCGGTCGCGTCAAGAAGGGCGAGGTCTATAACGCTGTCGTCGTTCGTACGGCCAAGGGCGTGCGGCGCGCGGATGGAAGCCTGATCAGGTTTGATTCGAATGCTGCCGTCCTGTTGACCCAGAAGATGGAGCCTATCGGTACCCGCATATTCGGGCCGGTGACGCGGGAACTCAGAACCGAGCGATTCATGAAGATTGTCTCGCTCGCTCCGGAGGTGCTTTAGCCATGTCGCGAATCAAGAAGGGCGATGAAGTAATTGTTCTCACCGGCCGCGACAAGGGAAAGCGCGGGGTGGTTGCGCGGCGGGTCGACAAGAATCACGTGGTGGTTGAGGGCGTCAATCGCGCCAAGAAGCACGTCAAGCCGAATCCCATGAAGGGACAGCAGGGCGGAATCGTGGACAAGGACATGCCCATTCACATTTCCAATATTGCCTTGTTCAATTCTCAGACGCAGAAGGCCGACAAGGTGTTGTTCAAGGCGCTCGAAGGCGGCCGAAAGGTGCGGGCGTTCAAATCCAACGGCGAAATGATTGATGCTTGACCGGGCGTCCACTGACACGACCCAAAGGAAACGATGATGGCTCGCTTGCAGCAGGTATACAGAAAGAAGGTCGTTCCCGATCTGATGAAGAAGTTCGGGTACAAGACCTTGATGCAGGTTCCCCGTATCGAAAAGATCACGCTCAACATGGGCGTGGGTGAAACAGTGCAGGACAAGAAAATCCTTGATCATGCAGTCGGTGATCTGACAAAAATCGCCGGACAGAAACCAGTCATTACCAAGGCCAAGAAGTCCATAGCGACCTTTAAGGTACGAAAGGACTACCCGGTAGGGTGCATGGTGACCCTGAGGGGCGCGCGGATGTACGAGTTCCTGGACCGGTTGGTCACTGTCGCGATCCCGCGCATCCGCGACTTTCGCGGGATTTCAGGGCGGGCGTTTGACGGTCGCGGAAATTATTCAATGGGCGTCAGGGAACAGATCATTTTCCCCGAGATCGAGTACGACAAGATCGACGCGCTCAGGGGTTTGAACATCAGCATCACAACGACGGCGAAGTCGGACGATGAGGCGCGGGCGCTTCTGGCGGCCTTCCGGTTCCCGTTCAAGAACTAGAGGAACTACCATGGCTAAAGTCGCCCTGATCAACCGTGATGCAAAGCGCCGCAAGGTCGTGGCCAAGTTCGCAGCAAAGCGCGCCGAGCTGCTCGCGGTAATGAACGACGCAAAACGATCCGATGATGAGCGTGCAGAAGCGCGACTCAAGTTTGAGGCGTTGCCACGTAACGCGTCGCCCACCCGTCTTCGCAACCGGTGCCAGCTTACCGGGCGTCCTCGTGGCGTTTACAGGAAATTCGGTCTGGCGCGGAACAAGCTGCGCGAAATGGTGCTTCGCGGCGAAGTTCCGGGCATGACCAAGGCGAGCTGGTAAGGAGAACGCATGAGCATGACTGATCCCATCGCCGACATGCTGACGCGCATACGCAATGCGCAGATGGTCGGCAAGACAACGGTTCTGATGCCTTCGTCGAAGCTGAAGGCATCCATTGCCCAGGTCCTTCAGGAAGAAGGCTACATCGACGGATTTTCGCGCCGGGAGAACGGCGGCAAGCTCGAGCTTGAGATCCATCTCAAGTACTACGCCGGCGCGCCAGTGATCGAGAAGATCGAGCGAGTTTCACGGCCAGGTCTGCGGATTTACAAGGGGTGTGACGACCTTCCGAAGGTGATGAACGGGCTTGGCGTCGCCATCGTGTCGACCTCAAAGGGCGTGATGACTGATCGCAGGGCGCGTGCCACCGGGGTCGGTGGTGAAGTGCTGTGCATAGTCGCGTAAGGGAGGGCTTATGTCTCGCATAGGTAAGAGTCCCGTTGCACTGCCAAAGGGTGTGGAGATCACGATTGTTGATGATCAGGTGTCGGTCAAAGGTCCGCTCGGTACCCTTAGCCAGCGGATCAACGGCAAGGTCAAGCTGACGAAGGAAGGCGAGCGATTGGTGTTTGGTGCGGTTGATTCATCTTCGCAGGCCAATGCAATGTCTGGGACGATGCGGGCGCTGGTTGCGAACATGGTGACGGGTGTCACCAAGGGCTTCGAGCGAAGGCTCGCTCTCGTGGGCGTGGGCTTCCGGGCGCAGGCCCAGGGGGACAAGCTGAATCTGGCGCTGGGGTTTTCTCACCCGGTAGTCCATCAGATGCCCAGGGGAATCAAGGTGGAGACGCCGACCCAGACCGAGATCCTTCTCAAGGGCACGGACAAGCAACTGGTTGGCAAGGTGGCGGCGGAAATTCGCGCGGTGCGCCCGCCAGAGCCCTACAAGGGCAAAGGGGTACGGTACGCGGACGAGCGCGTCGTCCTCAAAGAAACGAAGAAGAAGTAGAGGTAGACACTCATGATCGACAAGAATTCGTCAAGACTGCGGCGCGCTGCGCAGACCCGCAGCAGGATTCGCCAACTCAGGACGGTGCGGCTTGCGGTGCACAGAACCAATTCCCACATCTATGCACAGGTTTTCGCGGCAGATGGTGCAACGGTGATCGCGAGTGCGTCGACCGCGGAAAAGGAAGTGAAGACCAAGTTGCCGAACGGTGGCAACACTGCGGCTGCAGCGGTTGTTGGTCAGCGCATCGCCGAAAAGGTCAAGAAGCTCGGCATCGAGTCGGTAGCGTTCGACCGCGGAGGATATCGATACCATGGCCGCG
>VGIE01000002.1 GCA_016867955.1 Betaproteobacteria bacterium | reverse complement strand
CCAGCAAGATCAAAGGCGGGATACGCATGTAGATCTCAGGGCGTAGGGCTTGCGGACGCGGGTTCGATTCCCGCCGCCTCCACCATCTCATAGTCCGACGACATCCAGAGAAGACCAGAAACCCGGCATTTACGCCGGGTTTTCTGCTTCTGAAGCGTCCAAGGGCTTCCAGCGACATCCCGTCTAGCCGCTGATCGAAACGTAACCCGCTGAAACCGCAAAGACCTTGCGCTGAACACTTGGCATTTCTACCGGGGTGACTGTGCCGCGATGGACTATAGAACCAGGTACCGACCCGTCAGCGGTCCCGCGTATCCCGGGATATTGGCCCGTAGCCACGCTTCGCGTATGAACCGACGGGTGCGGGCTGCCAGCTCGGTTTCACGGGCGCCGTAACTGAAATCCACCATATCGGTAGGTTACCGAGTCGCGATTCAGATCACAGCCACCGGGCTCACCGGCGATCCTGTGCCGCCGATCACTCGCAGCGGCGCGACGATCAACATGAATGCACTGCCAGCACGACCCTGCATCCGCCGGCCCAGCTCCTCGAGATCGAGGTGGTGAAGGAGCGGCAGTCCGAGGTACACCTCGGTGAGGACGTGAATCGGTACGGAGCACTCGGACGTCGTACTGGGGAAGTTGTCGCCGGAGCTGTCGGTGGCGACGGTAGACAGCTCCCAGGCCGCCACCTGCTCCATGCAGTCCACGTGCAGACCACTCCAGTTGCCGTGGTCATCGCCAGCCTCCGGATCGTCCGGCCGGACTACCCGGGTTGCGTAGCGGCCCGTGCGTACGACGACAGCGTCACCTGGCTCGACCTGGCCGTCGAGCCAGGCGAGGTCCTCAGGCACGACTGGCGTGCCCGGCCGCAACGCCTTCACGCCGCGCCGTCGAGGCACGTCCACGAACCATGCCCGCGTGACCACCGTCGGCATCTCCATGATCGTGAGTCGTCGGGCGGGTTGGCCGCGCTCGACGTTCACCGCGAATTCGCTGTCATTGAAGGACCGGCCGCGATGACCCGCGTGGCAGAGCGCATCGATGTGCGAGTTCGTCATGCCATGGATCGACACGCAGACCCTGTCGCCGGCCGCCTGGACCGGTTCCGTGGTCGGACCAAAATCATACTTACCCGCATGGAGCATATCGAGACTGAAGGCATGCGCATCCAGGCCCGCGTCGTCCGCGCGCAGCGGCGCCCCGAGCGCCAGGGTTTCGAAGGTCGAGACGCTGGCGATGGCCCGTTGAGTCGTGCCGGGATCGAGCAGGTTTAGGGTCCCCCGATCGTTGCTCCAGCGCCCCCAGTTGTAGGTTCGATGGGGCCAGTAAGGGAGGATTCTCTCGAAGCTCCGCATCAGATAATCCAGAAATACAGCGCCACAGAACCTCAGGGACCGTCTAGGCCCCGATCTCGATCAGGTAGTGCGCGGGCCGCACGACTGCCGTACAGCCGGGATCCAGAACGATCGTGGTCGTGGGCTCGGACACTATTGCCGGACCGACTATCCTCGCGCCGGGCGCGAGATCAGCACCGTGGTAGACCGGCGTGTCGATCGGGCGGCCATCGAAATAGGCAGTGCGGCGTGAGCGCGGCACGGCCGCCCCCGACTCCGTACCACGGCCCGCAGCGCCCAGGTCGGACAACACCGGCTTCGGCCGGATCACCCGTGCCTCGCCTCGCCACGTGATGACCTCGATGGGCGCTCCGGGCTGCTGCGTCGCAAACAGCTCCAGGTGTCGGGCGTCGAACTCGGCATGCAACCGCGCGAGGTCGCTCTGCCCATCGAACACCGGCGTCTTGCCCAACAGGACTTCGATCTCCCACATCTCCTGTTCGTAGCGGGCTTCGCACAGGAATCTTCGGGTTCGTTCTCCCGGGTGATCGATCCCGGCGAGAAACTCACTGATCTCGCGGTCAAGGTCTTTCAGTACCGAGTTGACACCCGTGTAGCCGAAGTCCGAGGTCAGCGCGTAGTGCCCGCGGGAGAACACCGCCATGATGTCCGAATACAGGCCGCCTACGGCGCTCAGTCCGGCTGCGAGCTTCGGCAAGAGCACCTGGCGAATTCCGGCCTCCCGCGCGATGCGCACGACATTCAGACCGGCGGCGCCCCCGCCTGCGACGATCACGCATTCACGCGCATCCTTGCCTTGCGAGACGGTCAGGTCGCCAAGGAGGCCGCGCATGGCCTCGGATACTATCGCCAGGACTGCCTCCGCCGCCTGCTCTGCACTGACACCGAGCGGCCTAGCGAGGTGCTCCACGACCGCGGCCCTGGCGGCGTCACGATCGAGCGGCATCGCACCACCGAGAAAGTCCGCAGAATCCAGATAGCCGAGCACCAGCGCCGCGTCCGTGACGGTCGGTTCGGTGCCACCGCGCCCATAGGCGACGGGGCCCGGATCCGCGCCTGCACTCTCCGGGCCGACATGCAACAGGCCACCGGCGTCGACGTAGGCAATCGAGCCGCCGCCGGCACCGATCGACTTCGTGTCGACAGCCGGCAAACCGGTCATGTGCCCAGTCCAGCGCGGCCCGAACCATTTCTCCCGCGTGTAGGCGACCTGGCCGGAGACAATCAGGCTCGCATCGAACGAGGTACCCCCCGTGTCGATGACCAGCAGGTCGGGACTGGTCGTTGCCGGCTCGGCCCGGTCGAACACGATTCCAGCGATCGGCGCGAGCGCGGGACCGGAGTCGATGGTCTGCAGCGGCCGCTCCAGCATCTGATCGAGGTGCAGGACGCCACCGGACACGTGCGTCACCATCAACGGCTCGCCGCGGAAGCCCAGCGCCCGCAGGCGGGAATCCATGTCATTCAGATGGTGGCGCATCAACGGCTTCAGCGAAGCATCGATGACGGTGGCAGAAGCGCGACGATACTCGCGAATGATACGGTTGACGCGATGGCCGAGCGAGTACTCGACGCCAGGCAGATGTTCTTCGAGAATCGCGGCGATGCGGAGCTCATGCTCCGGGTTCAGCGACGACCACAACAGGCATACGCCTACCGCCTCGACCTGCAACTCCGCAAGGCGATCGACGACCTTGCGCACCTCGCGCTCGTCGAGCGCGATCGCCACCGTGCCACTGCTGGTGACGCGCTCCGTAATCTCGAAGGTGAGCCGCCGCGGCACATAGGGCTTGGGAAACGGCATCGCCCAGTTGTGCATCTGGTCCTTGCCGCCTTCCTTATACAACAGGATATCCGGGTGGCCGCGCGTCGTCAGGAACGCGGTCCGGGCCACCTTCCCTTCCAGGATCGCGTTCGTCGAATGCGTGGTCGAATAGATGAAGATCGACGTCTGCTCGAGCAGCTGGCCGGTACTCATCCGGTGCGCCGCGGCTGCGGCTTCGAGAGCGGTCGTGAGTCCGCGCAAGAGGTCGCCGGGCGTGGTCAACGCCTTGTAGAGCCCGAGGATCTGGTGCTGGTCGGCGAGCACCAGATCGGTGAAGGTGCCGCCGGTATCCACGGCGATCGTGTAGCGCCGCTTTTCGGCCCGGCCGGTCATAGCGCAGCTGCGGACCACCATGCATCGCGCACGTGCTCCGCACGATAGCCGTCCGTGTCGTGTGGCTCCGGTCGCTGCGCGCGTGCAGCGACCGTCCCCGCCACGTCGACCGCCAGTGTCTCCCACCGAGCCGGGTCGCCGGTGAAGCGCACGCCATAGACCTGCTCGGCACGCTGCACCGAAATCCAGCGTTCGATGACATCCTCGAGCACCAGCGACGGATCCCTGGTCAGGGGGTTACCATAGCCGCCCCCGCCGCCGGACAACGAGACGATCGACTCGTGCGGGTGCAGCAGCGCTGCACCGATGGTGTCATAGACGCGAGACCAGTCACCAGCCTCGATCTTCCATGCCTGCGGGCCGCTCGCCAGGCCACCACCCCGTGCACCCTTGGGACGATTTTCGACCCCCTCCAGGAAGTAATAGACCTCCATCGGGTCCCATCGTGGTCCATAGATGCAGACGTTGCCGGGTGCACCACGCTGGCGGCCCGCACCTTCCGAGTCCGGGCGTATGGTTTTGTCCCAGATGATCAGCGGGTTCTTTTGCTCCATGACTTCGGTGGAATCCATGTAGACCACGCCCGCCGCGTTCGCGACCAGCAGCATCAGCCAGCCATCGGACTCCGCCGACCCGGGGCCACCAGCCGTCCCACTCACGATCTGCAGGATAAAGACGCGATTCTTGCGTCGGTCGAAGCCGGATGCCACGCCCATGTAGGGCGGCGAACCGTAACAAGGCTCGGCAAGCCCGATCCCTTCGCACAACTCCGTGAAGGCGTGGATGATCATCCCGTGGACCCGGTCCGCCACGGTGTTGGTGGCAAGCGAGCACGACACCGGATGCCGGGGAATGCCGACCACGCAGTTCTCGCGCAACAGGACCTCGATACGGCGGAAACTGCCCGCATTGTTCGGCACGATCACGCGCCGCGCATTTCGCTTCGAATTGAGGACACACAACACGCCGGCAACGCCACCGTTGGTGGCAGTTGATTCGGTCAGGTTCAGCCCCGCTGGGACGCAATCGGGGTTGTCGCGCAGGTCGACACGCACCCGACCCTCGACCGCATCGACGTCGATCGTGACCTTGAGCGGAATACCCTCTGGAATGCCCGGAAACGGATCGAGCTTTGTGGTGCCGACCAGACGGCCCGAGGGCAGCGTGCGGATCGCATCTGCAGTCACGCGCTCGGAGTAGTCGAGCCAGCCGGTGACGAACTGACGAACCGTATCGATTCCGAACTTCTGGCAGAACTCCTTCAGACGGCGCTCCGCAAGCCGCGCTGCACCGAGCTGCGCCAGGTAATCGCCGTACCAGATTTCGAAGCCCCGGATGCGCCGCTCGCACATCCGGATCACGTCACCTACGTCACGGTAATCGTCCTGCACCTTGACGCAGGGAAAAATGATCGCACCTTCGGCATAGACGTCGCGTGCCATCGGCATGTACGTGGTCGGCAGCGCGTTACCGACGTCCACCTGATGCGCCTTGGTGCAGGCGGTGAACACGTGCTCGCCACCAAAGAATACGGGCACGAGGATCTGGTGATCGGCTGCGTGCGAGTTGCCGATGTACGGATCGTTGTGCAGATAGGCATCGCCCTCGCGAAACTCCGGATGCAGTTCCGCCATGGCCCTGGCGCTGGGGCCGAGGCCGAACACATGCGCCGGCATGCCTTCCGGGCAGGACAGCAGATCATGTTCCGAACTGACGATGCAGCAGGAAAAGTCGCGTGCCGCCATGGTCGTCGACCGAGCGGTTCGCACCACCGTGTTCGACATTTCCCTCGCGATGCTGTCGAGCCGGTTCGCCATCACGGCAAGGCTTGTCGTGTCGAGAACTTTGTTCAACGGCGGCCCCTTCATGAATCAGCCTGGCAGTTTCGCGACCCTATTCCCGCGAGCAGCCGTGCAGGCCGGCGTCGACCGCACCGGGACGAGCATGGCTCGTCCCGGTGCAGATCGTCTGCCCGCGGCTGCGCATCGCCGGAGACTTTAGAACTTGACCCGCCCCGTCAGACCGAAAGTCCGCCCGGACTGGATGATGAACTGGCCGGAGGTGGTCCCCTGCCCAAGATTACTGGCACCCCCCCAGTCGACGATCTCGGCATCCGTCAGATTGGAAACGAACCCGGTCAGGTCGAAGCGCTCCGTGCTCCAGGTGGCACGCAGGTTCAGGCGTTCATAACCGTCCTGCTCGAAGTACGGCGCCAGCTGCAGATCGGGATTGTAGTCACCCGCGACAGCGAGATCCGCACGCAAGATCAGGTCCCCGAGGGGCAGCGGGCGCTCGTACTGGGCACCGATAGTTGCGGTCCAGTCCGAAACGAACGGCAGCTGATAGCCGGACTGATCGCAGTTGCCGTTTGCATCCGGCGTGTCCACCGTACTGCAGGGGGCATTCGTGAATTCCTCGTATTCCGCATCCGTAAACGCGAGGCTTGCCGAGAGCCGCAGGCGGTCCGTGGGCGCCCACTGCGCGTCGACCTCGAGGCCTTGTGTGCTGGCTTCCTCGGCGTTCGACAGGTTGAAGATCGTGCCTATGAACGCAGCCGTCTGATAGTCCTCGTGCGTCTGGTGGTACACATCGGCGCTCAGTTGCACGCGACCATCGGCGAAGGTCCCCTTGACGCCCAGTTCGAAAGCATCGACCGTCTCGTTCCTGACCTCGAAGCCATCCTCAGCCGGACCGACCGGCCCCCAGACGATGTTGAAGGTTCCGGACTTGAAACCGCGCGAATGCAATCCGTACAGGAGCAGGTCGTCGTTGATGTCGTAGGACACCCTGACCGAATAGGTCGTGTCGTTGGTGCTCAGGTCGTCGCTACCGCTGTCACTAGGATCAAAGACCGACGCGAAGGGGCCGGCGACAAACGCGGCGGACACCGGGCCACTGCCATTGAAGCGGCTGTTGGTCTTGACGGCGTCCTTCTCCTCGCGAATCCAGCGCAGGCCCGCCGCTAGCTCCCACTTGTCCGCCGGACGCCAGGTCAGGTCGCCGAATACCGAAATGCTGTCGGTATCTAGGCTCCCCACGAACCGGCCGACGTCGCCGTTCACGCCGGCGCCCAGCAATGGCCCATCCGCGTCGATCTGGAACTCCACCTGGCGTGACAGCTCGTCCTTCAGGTAGAACGCGCCGACGATCCAGTCCACCGGGCCATCGCCGGCCTTCGACGTCAGGCGGATTTCCTGGCTGATGGCATCGCCTTCCTGCGTCTCTTCGTAGGTCCCGATCGGCAACGGCGTCTGGTCGAGGTCCTGATGATCGGCAGCTTCGTATTCGTTGTAGCTCGACACGGCGTTGAGCGTCCAGCCATTGGCCAGCTCGTAGCGGATGTCCAGCGCGACATCGCTGCCTTCAAGACCGCCGAACTTCTGCTCATCCCAATGTACCCGGCGATCCCAGGCGTCGTTGTGCGGCGGAGTCACAGGCACCCCCTCCGCCGTCGGGACGACTCCGAGCGCAAGCAACCCATCGAAAGTCGCATTCGCTCCGGCGCCGAGATCCTCGCCATTCTGGCGCGCACGGAGGCCGTCATTGAAGCTTTCGAGCAGCGTAAACAGCCCAAAGCTGCCCGCGTCGAAGAACAGTTCCGACGCGGGACCATTGAGGTCGCGATTGGCGATCCCGCCGGTAACCCGCACGTTGAGCGCATCCGACACCTTGAACTCCAGCTGACCGCGCACGGTGTAGGATTCTTCGCCATTGACGCTGTCGATCTGCGGACTGCCAGTCACCTCCATGACATCGTCGAGATCACGGTAGGTAAAGCTCAGGCCGGCTCCCACCGTGTCGCTGACGGGACCGCTTGCCTCTCCTCTTGCCAGGAATCCGAACGGATCCTCGCCCACGCTCTCGACCTGGCCCGTCACGTCGAGGAAGCCGCCCCACTCATCACGCGGCCGCTCGGTCAATACCGACAGCACACCGGCTGAGGCATTGCGTCCATACAGTGTGGACTGCGGACCCCGCAGGAACTCGACACGATCGATGTTGACCAGGTCATCGAGACCGAGCGCCGAGCGGCTGCGATACGCGCCATCGACGAACAGTGCGGTGGACGGTTCGAAATACGGAAGGTTGCCGTTGACGCCGATGCCACGCGTGACCAGTGCAGTGGCCACGACCGCACTGCCTGAGTTCTCCGCTATCACGATCGACGGAATATAGAACTCGAGCTCACCTACCGACTCGATACCCGCCGACTGCAGGCTGTCGCCCGAGATCGCTGACACGGCTGCCGGCACCTCGAGCAGGCTCTGCTCACGCTTCTGCGCCGTCACGATGATCTCGTCAAGCTGCTGGGCAGCAGCGGGCGCGGCGACGATCGCGCCGCACGCGGTAATGCTCATAATCCGAATAATGCCCCGAACTACACGACTACCCCTGATACTCATCTGCTTCTCCCCGATGGTGATGGATGACAAGTGCCAACAGTGCGATTCCCGCGCGCCTACTCGATGCGCACGGCCCGCAGATATTCCTTCAGGTCCCTGACCTGCTCCACTGACAATTGACCGGCAAACGACGGCATGCCCAGCGGTTCGAGTGCACCAAGCAGTACGACTGCCTCGAGCTGATCGATCATCGCCGGAGTCGAGCGCCGCAGGTCCGGCAGCAGGCCGTTGTGGCCGTACCAGGAGTGACAGATACCGCAGTTGATTGCGTATACGTCACGGCCCCTGGACTGTTGCACGTTCAGGGCGCGGAGTCGATCGCCACTGGGACGCGGCGTCACGCTCGGCTCCGCCGCGGGCATCGGCACGGTGCCACCACCCAACTTGAGCGCGATGACGCGGCCTTCATTGCGGAATCGGCGCGCCGCCACCTGTGGCTCGGCGTGGGTGAACAGCGCGCCGCCCCACCCGGCGAGGAATGCGATGTACTGTTCCTCGTCGACCTCGTAGGCGATCGGCGGTGCGATGATGCCCGTCCCGGTGGCCAGCCGATGCAGCCGCTGTCCCGTCACCGCATCGTAGAAATTCATGTAGCCCTCGGCGTCCCCCTGCACGACGAGCCCGCCGGCGGTGGACAGCACGCCCGCGTTGCTGAAGGTCGAGTGCGGCACGGACCACCGCACCTGCCGTGCGCGAGGGTCCCAGGCGAGCAACAGCGCGCGGCCAATCGAGTCATCCGGGACCATCTCCTCGAAGCCGTCCGCCACCGTGCCACCGAGCAGCACGTTGAACTGCGTCGCCGAAAAATGGGTGGCGGCATCCTGGGCGGGCACGTAGACGAGGCCGGTCTGCGGACTGTAGGACATCGGGTGCCAGTTGTGACCTCCCAGGGTAGCCGGCATCACGATCCGCGGGGCATCCCGATAGTCGCCGGTGGGGCTATTGACCGGACGCCCGGTGGCGGGATCAATGTGGGTCGCCCAGGTGGCGCGAACGTACTTGTCCGCGGCGAGGAGTTCCCCGGTCTTGCGGTCTATGACGTAGAAGAAACCGTTCTTCGGTGCCTGGAAAAGCACCTTCCGGGGCTTGCCCAGCCACTGGATGTCAGCCAGTACGATGTGCTGTGTGGCGGTGTAGTCCCAGCTGTCGCCAGGCGTGGTCTGGTAATGCCAGACCAGCCGGCCCGTGTCCGGGTTGATGGCCAGGATGGTCGACAGGAACAGGTTGTCGCCGCCGGCCGGGCTGCGCTGGAAGGCCGGCCATGGGGAGCCATTGCCCGTGCCCACGTAGAGCAGGTTCAGGTCCGGGTCCCAGGACATGCTGTCCCACACCGTCCCGCCACCCCCCATGTCCCAGCGGCTGTTCGGATCCCAGGTCCGGGCCGCCATCTCGAGCTCGACGTGTTCGAACGGCCCGTTGGCGCTGGCGGGAACCGTATAGAACCGCCATTTCATTTTCCCGGTGGTCGTATCGTAGGCCGAGAAGTAGCCGCGGGCGCCGAAGTCGGCGCCCCCGTTGCCGATGACGACTTTGTCGCCCACGACGCGAGGCGCCCCCGTGATCGTGTAGGGCTTGCTGCGGTCGATGGTGTTGACGTCCCACAGGACGCTGCCGTTGCGGGCCTGCAGCGCCAGGAGACGGCCGTCGTAGGTACCAACGAACACGCGGCCATCTGCGACCGCGACGCCCCGGTTGACGACGTCGCAGCAGCCCTTCATCGCCCAGGTCTTGGGAACTTTCGGGTCGAAGGTCCAGTGGATCGCGCCCGTCCGCGGATCCAGCGCGAATACACGGCTCCAGGTAGAGGTCACGTACATGACCCCGTTCACGACCACTGGCGTTGCCTGCAACCCCCGGGAACTGTCTAGCAGGGCCTGCCAGGCAAAGCCGACCCGTTCAACGTTATCTGCATTGACCCGCTTCAGCGGTGAAAACCGCTGCTCGGCGGGCGTGTGACCATGTACGGGCCAGTCCGCGCCTGAGGCAGCTGCGCCACAGGACAGCACAAGCGTAAGCCCCGGCAACCAGCGGGCTTTCGGTAACGACAATCGCATTCAGTATCCGCCCTTGTCCTTCACGCGCGCGTGGGATGACGACACGGGACGTGCCTTTCTGCTCTTCGTTTATACCGAAATCCTGCTGCGCTTACCATCGGCATGAATATCTGACCAAAAAACGGCAGCTGCCGCACAGCTGTTGCGGCGAAAATACAAACGTCAGTTCGCCTTATCGCACCCCAACGACCAGTCGTTCCAGGCTTGGAAACTGGAAGTTCGGCCTGCGCCGCGCGGTACCCTCCACGACCTCGATCCGGCTCCAGCGTCGCGCCAGCCGGGCGAAGACGGACTGCAACTCCACGCGGGAGAGGTACGCGCCCAGGCAGAAGTGGCGTCCTCCGCCGAAGGCCAGGTGGTCGTTTTCCGCCCGGGCAATGTCTATCCGGGCCGGGTCCCGGAACCGCAAGGGATCGTGATTGGCGGCGCCCACCAGCATCCACATGGCGGCGCCGGCCGGGATTCGCCGGCCATGCAGCGCCATGTCGGCGCCCAGATAGCGCAAGTGCGCGCGAACGGGGGATTCCCAGCGCAGTAACTCTTCCACCGCCTGAGGTACGAGGTCTGGTCGGGCGCGCAGCAGGTCGAGCTGGGCCGGCTCCCTGCCGAACCCCAGAAAAGCAGCGGATATAGTTGCCGCCGACGTTTCGAAGCCGGCGGTAAGCAGGCCGCGCAGGGCACCGATCAGTTCATCGCGTGTCATACCCCCCTCTTCTTGCAGCGCGACCAGGCTGGTGGTGAGGTCCTCGCGTGGGGCCTCGAGTCTGGCGTCGATCATCGCGCCGAAATACTCGATGAAGTTCTGGGAGGCGCGGTCCAGGCGCTGACGATCGTCGAGCGAAGCCGCGTCGGGCAGGAAGATCCGCAGGAAGTCCGGGGTCCAGGATTGCAGCATCGGCCAGTCCTCGTCCGGGACACCGAGGAGCCCGCAGATCACGCGCATCGGTACCTGCAGCGCAAGCTCGCTCACGACCTCGATCTGGTCGCGGTCGTCGAGGCCGCGGAAGACCTCATCGACGACGGCCTCGATGCCCGGCCGCAGATCCTCAGCCCGCCGCCGGGTGAAAGCCCGCCCCACCAACCGGCGGACGCGGGTGTGGTCGGGGGGATCCATCATCGACAGCGCGGTCTTCCACATCCTCGCGGCAGGTCCGGCGCCAAGGCTCGGCGGCGTGCTGGCGCCCGGCGGCCGCATCAGCGCCGACGGATCCTCGAGCACCCGCTTGACGTCCTCGTGCCGGCTCAGCACCCAGAACCGCTGCAGGCCGATCGTCGCCTGGAACAGCGGGAATTGATCGCGCAACTGCCCAAGCACGGGCTCCGGATCCGCCAGCAGCGCCAGTTCGGCAGGATCGAAATCCGGGTCGGTGGGCGACATCCCGCCTCAGTCCTGCCAGTCGCGAAGCAGCGTCGTTGACGCCCAGAGGTAGCCGATCACGGCCAGGACATTCGCGAGCAGGACGACAATGAGCCCATAGCGTAGTGACAAGGTCGGCTCGGCTCCGACGAAGAGGTCGCTGACGAAGCCGACGACCAGGGCGCCGCCGCCTATGCCGAGGATGTTGCTCATGAACAGCATGAGCGAGATCCCCGTAGCACGCAGGGCGGCGCCCGAGACCCCGTGCACCGCCGCAAGCGCGGCCGGTGCGAACACAGCGCACAGCATGGCGGCCGGTGCCAACGCCAGCAGGCTCAAGCCGGGCTCTGGCGCCATCACGGCGACGACATACAGCGGCGTTCCCGCTGTCGTGGCGACAGCGGGTACCCAGAGCAGCCAGCGCCGGTCACGGCGCGCCAGCCATCCGGCCAGCCCACCCCCGGCGACGGCGCCGACGCCCGCGCCGAGGCCAGTGATGATGGCCAGCATCGTGCCCACCTCGGAGATCGGCAACTGATGAACTCGGATGTAGAACGCGGGCAACCAGGTCGCAGTCCCGTAGGTCACCATCGCCGAGAAACCCGCTGCGACAGCAATGATCGAGAGGCTTTGACGGCGAACCAGGCGACCGATGTCCTCCCGAAAGCCAGCCGGTCCGGGCACGACAGCGGCGACCAGCCCCGGCGCCAGGGTCATGCCGCGGATCGGTTCCCGCAGGGTTGCCATCACCAGGAGCGCCACCAGGATGCCGGGCAGGCCGATGATCACGAGCGTCATGCGCCAGCCGTACAACTCGCTCAGCCAGCCGCCCAGCATCAGGCCGGCGAAGATCCCGATGGATGCGCCAGAGGAAAACACCGAGATCGCGAATGCACGCTGATGCGGTGGGTAGTAGTCCGCGATGATGGAATGCGCTGGCGCCACGCAGCCGGCCTCTCCAATGGCGACGCCGATGCGGGCGGCCAGGAGCTGTACGAAGTTGGCTGCGAACCCGCACACCGCAGTCATCGCCGACCATGCGGCCATACAGACCACGATCAGGTCACGCCGCGATTTCCGGTCCGCCAGGCGTGCGAGAGGAACGCCGAACGTCACATAGAACAGGGCAAAGGCGAAGCCGGACAGGAAGCCGAGTTGCGTGTCCGAGAGATCGAGGTCGTGCTTGATCGGCTCGATCAGCACCGCCAGCACCTGGCGGTCAACGAAGTTGACGATGTATACGATCAGCAGCAGCGTCAGGACGTAGGTTCGGTAGCCTGGGGTAACGGCCGCCGGATCGCGCACCGGTCCGATGGACAGCAGACTCACGCGACCCCGAGCCCCAGCATGGCCTTGGTCTCGAGGTACTCCTCGAAGCCGAAGACACCCCACTCCCGCCCGTTGCCAGACTGCTTGTAGCCGCCAAAGGGTGCGAGTGGATCGATGCCGGTCCCGTTGAAATAGACGCTGCCGGCACGCAGGCGCGCAGCGATGCGACGACCGCGCTCGGCGTCGCTTGACGCGACGTAGGCGGCAAGGCCGTAGTTCGTGTCGTTGGCGATCGAGACGGCCTCGTCTTCGTCGCTATACGGCAGGACGCACAGGACCGGTCCGAATATCTCCTCGCGCGCGATCAGCATGTCGTTGCAGACGCCGGTAAAGAGCGTGGGACGCACGAAGTACCCGCGCTTGAATCCCCCCGGAAGGCCTAGCCCTCCAAGGGCAAGATTGGCGCCCTGTTCGATCCCGGACCGGATCAGGCGCTGCACCCTGTCCCACTGCACCTTGCTGACCACCGGACCCATCGTCGTGGCCTCGTCCGCAGGGTCGCCGATGACCGCCTTCGACATCAACGCGATGGCCCGCTCGGTCACGCGGTCCATCATCTGCACCGGCACCAGCAACCGAGTCGGCGCCGAACACGACTGGCCGCTGTTCAGGATGATCCAGTCGACGCAAGCGGCGACGGCGGCATCGACGTCGGCATCAGGCAACAGCAGATAGGGAGATTTTCCGCCGAGTTCAAGCGCCACGCGCTTGACCGTCCCTGCGGCCGTCCGGCCAACCTGGATACCCGCCCGGGTACTGCCCGTGAACGAGATCATGTCGATGCCGGGATGCGCAGCGATGGCCTCGCCGACCGTAGGGCCGTCACCGTGGATGAGGTTGAACACGCCGGGCGGAACCCCGGCCGCAGCCATGACCTCGGCGAGGATGGAGGCGCACGCAGGCGTGACTTCGCTGGGCTTCAGCACGACGGTACAGCCGGCCGCCAGCGCAGGGATCAGCTTCACGCAGATCTGGTTGATGGGCCAGTTCCACGGCGTGATCAGGCCGCAGACGCCGACCGGCTCGCGCGCAATACGGGTGGATCCCCGGTCTTCGAAAAAACGGTAGCTTCGCAGGATTTCGGTGCAGGTCTTGATGTGGATGACGCCGGTTTGCGCCTGCAGGCCCCGGGCGAGTGTTATCGGTGCGCCGACCTCGGCGGAAATCGCCTGGGCGATGTCCTCGAAACGCGCCATGTAGGCGTCGTCCAGGCGCTGCAGCAGGTCGAGACGCTCCTCGCGGGTGCTGAGCGAATAGGTCTCAAAGGCCCGGCGGGCTGCGGCGACGGCAACCTCGACATCAGCCCCGGTGCCGAGGCTGACGGCGCCCAGCGGCTGTTCGGTTGCCGGGCTGACGATGGTGCGTTCCGGGCGGCCAACCGCGGGGACCCATTGGCCGTCGATGTAGAAGCGACGCAAGTCCTGCATACTCTTCCTCCGGGGCCGTGCTGCGCGATCGCCCGTCGCCTAGGTGGTCCAGGCGTTGGCGTTGAGCAATGTGGCGCTCAGCGCCGCAACGTTGTACTCGAGGCGGGACAAGGACTTCCCTGCCTGGCGACTATATCTGGCGAACACCTCCTCGGCTGAACCCGCGGCCAAGGCATCGTCCAGGGAAGCCCACTCCGTCAGCACCAGCCATTCGGCCTGTTTGGACGGGAACAGCGGGTGCTTCCCGTCCTGTCGCGCCAGCCTTGAGCGCAGGAAGCCCGGTCGGGCGTTGGCATCAGACGCCTGCGCCGCGAGAAACCAGGCGCGGAAGTCCGGGAGCGCCGCGGGCTCGATATCCAGCCGTAGCGTTGCCACGACGGGTGCACAGACTGCCCCGGCACGACTCGGCCGGCTGTCCGGCCGGAACGCTGCATCGGGCAGCCCGACCACGGTTTCCTGGTGATAGATCGTGTTCGAATGATTGCTGATCTTGTGGAGGACTTCCTCCGTCAATTGCCGGTCACGCGTGCGGACATCTACGTAAGCCTTCGACGAAAAAATTCCGAGATCGGGGATCTCGTAAACGTTGCAGATGAAGGGTCCTCCCGCGCGTGCGTGATAGGCGTTGCAACTGTAGAAACCGGTGCCGATGAGGTCGGGTCCATGGCGCGTGTCGTACCACTTGACGAACTCGTCGAGGTAGGCGGGCTCGACATCCATCCTGACCACATACAGCAGCGGGAGCATCCGTCATTCCTGGCCGCGCCGGGCGCGGCTGCAAGTTCGAGTCAGGCGGCTGGTACCCGGACCTCGCGGCACGGGTAGCCGATCGCAGCGCCGAACTGTCCAGCGGTCACCATGGCCGGGGAAACCCGCGCCAGCATCAGAAGCGCCCCTTCCCGCTTCGCGGAGAACTCCTCGAGGCGGTCGCCCGTAGCGGGGCAGTCGAGATATGCAACGGGTCCTTTCGGCACCGGCTGGCCGACCGCGGTCGTCGCATGGACAGAGGAAAGGACACCCGTGTTCGATGGCATGTAGATCGACACATCGGAGTCGACGACGGGCAGGGTCTTCGGACCGGTCGCGCGTCCGCCGATCTGCTCACGGTAGCGCAGTACATTCAGGCAACCCTCAACACCGACGGCCACGTCACCGAGCGCGCCGCCCCCGAACTCGACGAGCACTGACCGGCCGCCGCCATCGACGAACGCCTTCGAGAGCTGGCCCGGCTGTGCCATCCCGGTCACGATCGGCGTGTAGCCGAAGGACGCCGAGAGTTCCTCGTCGCCGTAATCGTAGGAATACCACAGCGCCATGTCCGGTGTGCCTGAATGAAGGTCGACCACGCAATCGGTAAAATCGCGCAGCTTCCCCAGCAGCGCATGCGCGATCTGGTGGGTGAGGAAGCCAGAAGCCGCCCCGGGGAAGACCCGGTTCAGGAACAGGTGATCCGGGCTGACCCGGGTCCCTGCCTCGAGCGCGAAGGGATTGGCTGCGGGACACAGCAGGACCTTGCCACGCAGGCCGGGTTCCTGGGCGAGCCTGCGCGCCAGCCCCCACAACGCCATCGTGGCGAGCGGCTTGTCGCCAAAGATACCGGCGACGAAGGCCGTAGCCGGCCCGGGCGCAGAGCCTTCGATCGACACGAAGCGCAGCTGCCAGGGCTCGCCATCGGCGCGGCGGCTGACCGGGACGTTGAATGTTTGCAGCTTCGGATTCATCGCAGCTGGGGAATCACGTCGGCGGTGACTCGCTCGATTGCCTCGAGGGTCCGCGCGAGCTCGGGGCCCTGGTAGTGACGCATCCGGATCAGCATCTCCTCGGGCTGGAGTGCTTCTTTCCATCTCCCGATCTGATCGACCCAGGTTTGCGCAGAGCCGCAAAGCACGCGGTCCTCGAGAACGTTGTCGAGTGTGAGCTGTTCCGGACTCTTCACGTTCTTGAGCCAGGGGTCATAGCGCTCATTGAACGCGTTGCCGCGGACGAAGTAGACGCGAGAGTAACCGAGTACGTGCGGGCCGTAGGTTTCGCGCGCTGCCGCGTCGGACTTGTCGATCCAGGCCTCCCGGAAAAGGACTATGCGCGGCGCCTTGCCGAGCTTTGCGCATTCCTCCCTGTAGACATCCGTCAGCCGTTGAATCCAGCGACCGCTGCGGATCGGGTCGGTCACCCAGCCGTCCGCATCACGGGCTGCGCGGCGCACACCGGCCGGGCTCCAGGCGCCGATGAAGACCTCGAGCCTGTCCTTGCCGAGGGCCGGGTCCCGCGGCGGGACCTTGCCGGCCCAGGGGTGGGGAACATCCATGGGCTTCCCGGCGCGGTGCGCGGCAATCACATCCATGCCGACGTCCATGCGCAGCTGCCGCTCGTCGAGGGAGACCCCGAATGGCTCGTAGTCGCCGCTGAAGTACCCGGCTCCCGTCGTGAGACGGAAGCGGCCGGGGAACATCCCGTCCAGCAGGCAGGCGTCCTCGGCCAGCGCAACGGGATGGTGGACCGGCAGGACGCTGACTCCCGTGGCGAAGGTCAGGCGCTCGGTCTTCGCGAGGCCGAGCGCGCAGGTAAGGATGGGGTTCGTCGTGTAGGACGTATCGCCTGTGTGCTTTTCGCCGGTGTAGGCAGCGAACCAGCCACAGCGCTCTGCAGTGAGGGACTCGGCCAGGAATCCTGCGATATCGAGGGCGCGGCGGCCATTGACGATCTTCTGCAGGGCTGGGGCAATGCTGAATCTCACGCTGGACTCCGGAACTTTCAGCAGATCAAGGGCGATTCGGCGGCGGGCTATCAGCCCAGGGCAGGACGGCGCATTGACCACGGCCGAGCCGCCTCCAGCTGGGCAGCCAGGCTGAAGAGCATGCCGTCGCGGCCGAAGCCGGCGGTGAAATGCACGCCGATCGGCAGGCCGTCCGCGCGCCAGTGCAGCGGCACTGACATCGCCGGGATGCCGGCGATGTTGGCCAGCGCGGTGAACGGTATGAAGCGGAATACGGCCTCGAGGTAGGCCTTGATGTCATCCGTGGCCGTATCAAGCGTTCCGAGGGGTGGCGGCGGCGTTGCCACGACAGGTGTCAGCAGTACGTCGTACTTCGCGAAGAACGGCGCCACCTGACGGCTGACCAGATGCATGGAGATAATAGCCCGTGCCATATCGGCCGCTGTCTTGTCGTGCCCGATGCGGGCCAGGATACCGATCACGTTGTCGATGTGTTCGGGGCCGGGAGTCATCCCCGTTGCCTCCGAGTACTCGTCGATGGCAGCCTGAACATTGGCGGCAATCAATAGCGTAAAAGCGCTGGTGATCCGGGCCAGATCATAGACCGGCGCCGCTTCCTCGACGTGATGCCCGAGATCCTCCAGCAACCGGGCGCATTCGTCAGCCGCCTTGATGCAGTCCTTGTGGACCGGCGCACCCGAGAGCGCGTGCCGCTGCAAGGCGACTTTCAGCTTTCCGGGGCTACGTGATGCCTCGTCGAGCATGCTGCGCGCAAAGGTCGGGCCGCAGTAGGGGTCACCGGGCGCGGCGCCCCGCGTCGCGTCCAGCAGCGCCGCGCTGTCGCGCACGCTGCGCGTCAGGGCGTGCTCCACGCTGAGCCCGTTCCAGGCCTCACCAAAGTCTGGCCCGGATGGATTGACGGCTCGTGTCGGCTTGAATCCGAACACGCCACAGCAGGACGCCGGAATGCGGATCGACCCGCCACCGTCCGATCCGTGGGCGAATGGTGTGAGGCCGGCCGCGACCGCCGCCGCCGAGCCACCGCTGGAGCCGCCGGCGCTGAGCGTCGGATTCCAGGGATTGCGCGTCGCGCCGAACATCGTTCCTTCCGTGCTTGGGCAGCAGCCGAATTCGGACGTGTTGGTCTTGCCGAAGATCACCAGTCCGGCCCGCCGGTGGCGGCTGACGAGCGCGCTGTCGTGTTCGGCGACTTTGTTCCGCCAGAATCTGCTGCCTGCCGTCGTCGGGACGCCCGCGTACTGGGCGCGCAGATCCTTCAGCAGGAACGGCACGCCAGTGAAGGGTCCTTCGGGGAGGCTGGCTGCGAGATCGCGCCTCGCCTCCTCGTACATCGGCCGCACTACGGCGTTCAGCCTGGGATTGCGGGCCTCGACGCGATCAATGAACGCCTGCAGCAATTCTGTCGCACCCAGCTCACGGGACTTCAGCAGCGCCGCGAGTCCGATGGCGTCGTACTGGTCTAGTTCCCTCATCCGCATGCCGCAAAGTCGTTGAAACGCGCTAGGCCGTGGCACCACGCAGGTGCCCGGCCGCCAACGCAGCCAATGCCGCCCGTATCAGAAGTTCGTCGTCAGTTGCAGACCAAAACTGCGGGGCGGCGAATAGCGCGTGAAGACATCCCCGAGGAAGGGAATGACGTCGACGCTGTAGAGTTCATCCGTCAGGTTCTTGCCGTAGAGTGCCGCCTGCCAGCGCCCATCGTTGGATCCGAGGCTGATGCGCGCGTCCAGCAGACCGTAGCTGTCCTCGAACACCGTGTTCTCGACTCCCCAGAACATATCGTCCTGCCAGCTGTACTCGACCCGTCCGCGAAGCAGCAGCGCATCGCCTACCGGGGTCTCATACGACGCGCCCACGTTGAGCATGAATTCCGGCGTCCGCGCCAGCGTATTGCCCGACCGGTCGGCGCCACTGGAGTCGACGAAGTTCTTGTATTCGGAATCGATATACGAGCCGCTGAACCAGAACTGCAATGCGGTAGTGGGTGCCAGCACTGCCTCCAATTCGAGGCCTTGGATCTCCGCGTCCGCGGCATTGTCGATGATCAGCGTGAGTCCTTCATCATCCAGCTGCTCTACCTGCAGGTCGTCGAACTTGGTGTAGAACAACGCGAGATTGAGGCGCACCCGCTGCTGCGCCCACTCGGTCTTGGCACCAGCCTCGATGGTCCAGGCCGTCTCCGGGTCGTAGGAGGCCAGCGCCGCCGCCTCGGTGCCCGGCTTGCCCTGCCAGCCGCCGCCCTTGAACCCCTTGGCGGCACTGACGTACAGCAGCGCATCGGCGGAGACCCGCCAGTCGAGCCCGAGCTTCGGCGTGAACTCACTCCAGTTCTCGCTCGTGGTGATGTCCCAGAGCTCATCCTCCAGTGGCGCGAGGCAAATGATGAAATCCGGCTCCAGGCCGTAGTCGAGACACTCGGTGCGGTGATCGTAATCCTTGTCGTCCCAGGTGTAACGCCCACCAGCGGTGAGTGTCAGGTTCTCGGTGAAATCCCAGTTCACTTCGCCATACACCGCATAGCTCGTGGTGACGTTGGTCTGGTCGTAGATGAATTCGCCATCGAGAATGTCACCGATTCCGCCCGGGTCCCCGCCTACGGCGAGGAAGCTGGTCGCGATGCTGTTGTCGATGACCTTGGTTTCCTCGCGCAGGTAGTAGAGGCCGCCGACCCAGCGCATCGGCCCGTCCTGCGAGGAAATCCGCAGATCCTGAGTGATGCCCTCGTAGTTCTCCGTCTGCCCGTTCGCCGCATCGGTGAGCGACGGCGGCGAGGTGATTCCAACCAGCGAGTAGCGGCCGCTGAAATCGCCATCACGATACGCAGCCAGGTAAGTGAGCGTCGGACCGGACTGCAGCTTGTAGTCGGCGCGCGCGATCAAGCCGAAGACGTCCCGGTCTTCGAACTGACTCCAGGGCGACTCGCTGACCCGGGGGTCCGGTGATCTCAGGCCGCCAGTGAGGGTAACACCGAACCCCGGGATCGTCGGATCATCCACGGGTTTGCGCGACTGTCCACCGCCCTCGTTGTGGCTGAAATCAGCCGTCAGGCGCAATTCCAGCTGGTCGCTCGGCTCGAAAAGCAGCGAGCCGCGGACGGCATAGGACTCGCTGTCGTCGAGTTCCTCGTCGCGGAGGATGTTGTACGAGTAGCCGTCGTTCTGGCGGTATTGTGCCGCCAAGCGACCCGCGACCTTATCCGACAACCCGCCGGTCACATAAGCCTCGGCACCGTACATGTCCTGCCCGCCAAGCGCGTCGTATTGTCCGTAGGAGATCGACGCGCGCCCGCTGAACTCCTGGGAGGGCCGCGCCGTGATGAGGTTGACTGCGCCGCCGACGACGTTCTTGCCGTAGAGCGTGCCCTGGGGTCCGCGCACGACCTCGGCCCGCTCGAGGTCGAAAATCGGCGGCGTCGCCGCGCCGCGCCGGCCGATGTAGACCTCGTCGATAAAGGTGCCGACAGACGGCTCTGCCGCGGAACCGGTCAGGCGCAGGGTGCCGATGCCGCGTACGATCACCTCCTGCTGGTTGCCGATCTGCTCCTGGAAGGTGAAGCTCGGCGTGCGTGCCGCAATCTCCGCGAAGTCGACGATACCGGACTCCCGCAGCATCTCGCCGGAAAGCACCGACACTGCCAGGGAGACGTCCTGAAGGTTCTCATCGCCGCGCCGTCGCGCGGACACAATGATTTCCTCGACGACGGGACTGCTTGCGCCGGCCTGGTCGGTCTGCTGGGCAGCAGATGGCGCGGGAAGTGATGTGGCAGCGAGCACTGTCAGCGACAATGCGGCGACTTTTGTCCTAGCGGAACCTGCGTTCATTGATGTACCCCCACCTATTCGTTCCAACGCTTCGACTGAGCGCGTTTTCTAGTATAGAACCAAGATATGAGAAATTCGACCAGTAGTTAGGAGATCGTATGGCCGGTATGAGTTAGCGCTCCTTCGGTTCAGACGCTGCCATGTCAGATCCCAGGCCCGATCAGGCGCGGGCCAGGAGGCCCCCATCAAGCGGGATTACGGCACCCGTGATGTAGGCGCTGGCCCTGGACGACAGGAACAAGGCCAAGCCGCCGGCATCAGCGGTGTCGCCGGCACGACCGAGCGGGATCCCGGCCAGCAGGCGGGCGTGGCGCGCCTCGTCCTTCAGCGCGAACGCCGTCATGCGCGATGGAAAGAGACCGGGCGCGATCGCGTTGACGAGAATGCCGCGGGGAGCGAGCTCGGCCGCCAGCACGCGGGTCAGCTGGTGGATGCCCGCCTTGCTTGCGGCGTATGAATAGGCATTCATCACCTGGCTGGAGAACCCGTAGACCGAGCCGATGTTGATGACCCTGGCTGGGTCTTCGGCAGTCGCGGCAGCCTGCAGCTCGGGCAGCAGCTTCTGGACCAGCTCGAATGGCACCCGCAGGTTGACGGCGATGACTGAGTCGAAGGCACGCGCCGGGAACTTCTCGAGCGCTGACCCCCAGGTCAACCCGGCGTTGTTCACAAGAGCGTGGAGGCGCGACTCGCGACCCTTGAAGCCCTCGACAACGGCCTCCAGGCCCTCGGGCGTGGCGAGGTCGCCAGGCAGCGCGTGAATCTCACCCAACCGTCCAAGCTCGGCACAGGCCGAGTCGAGGCGTACTCGGTCCCGGGCGGTGATGTAGACACGCGCACCGGCTGACACGAACGTCTCCGCCATCATCCGGCCGATGCCGCTCGATCCGCCGGTGATCAGGACCACTTTCCCCGCTACTGAGAAAAGACTCGCTGCTGCCTGAGGGTCCATTGAATCCTGCCTCGGGTTGTCCGCCATCGTGGTCGCCATCCTGATGCGGCCAAATATAGTTCCTTTGTCCAGATCGGTGGTAAAAATTCCTTAC
>VGIE01000001.1 GCA_016867955.1 Betaproteobacteria bacterium | reverse complement strand
GATCAGCGTTGCCCAAGTCTGGCCGATGAGGATATCCGGCGCGTGTCCGGCGTGGGCCTGCGTCGAGACCAGTTCCCACAGGCGGTCCGCGTTGGCCTGCCTGCGCACGGCCTCGGGGCGGGGGTCATTCTGCCCATAGCTGCCGTCAGCGCGGGTGAAATGCCGGGCATCGCCGAGCTTCTGCAGAGACTGCAGCATTCCGCTGCTGTCCTGTTGTTCATCGGTGCCCAGGAAGAATATGCGTAGCGCGTCCGCGCGTTGCTGTCGTAGCCGCGGCACGGCGGGAGCTTCACGATGCATGCCCGATCGGCGGTAATGCGTCAGGGTACGATCGTACAGGCGCCGGGTTGCGCGGGCCTTCAGCGCGGCATTGATGCGGGTCGCCCAGTCCATGCGCCGCAGCGGCGACTTGAGTCGCTCAAGCACGCCCGTCACGGTCCTTCTCCCGCCTCGCGCTGGGCGCCGGGCAGTGGCTCACGCTCCGCCGCCCGGCTTGCGCGCCAGGACCCACATGTTGCGCGTCAGGATGCCATCGCCCCAGCTGCCCGTTTCTGCCGCGTTGGCCAGGCGCAGAGCGAAGCGCGCGACCTGCCAGCTCAGCCAGTGCAGTGCCTGCCTGGGCGTATGCGGCCTCGGGATGTCCTCCCAGATGTGTGCAGATTCCAGGCCGGACCGCGCCAGCGTATCGACGATGGCATTGGTGGTGAAGCAGACTTCCTGCGTGATGTCGTTGTAGCGTGCCGCCATGCCGAAGGGCGCGCCCGCATTGGGCGTGCGCAGCAACAGGTAGCCGCCGGGTTCCAGGGCGTCGCGCGCCAGCGCCAGGAATCGGAAAACTTCCTGCTTGTCGAGATGCTCGATGAAGTCCAGGCCACTCAGCAGGCGGTAGGTGCCCTGCCGGTTGCGCAGGAACGCAACTACGTCCCCGGCCATGACATGCGCTTCGCCGAACTCGCGGCGGGCGGCGAGCACCTCGGGCTCCGCGCCGTCGAAGCCCACGTAGTCGCGGACTCCGACGTGGCGCAGATAGGCC
The DNA here is from genome assembly GCA_016867955.1 of Betaproteobacteria bacterium. GTDB lineage: Bacteria > Pseudomonadota > Gammaproteobacteria > Burkholderiales > SG8-39 > CAIYPG01. The sequence goes on along the minus strand of VGIE01000001.1, from coordinate 29,574 downwards.
AGGAAGTTGCCATAGCCGCAGGCCAGATCGAGGCAGCGCCAGTCCGCCTCCGGCGTGAGTTTGCCGGACAGGCGCCGCGCGTAGGCGTCGGCAAAGCGCGCGTAGTCAGGCCTGACATCCGTGCCATAACGGCTGTAGGCGATATCGCGGTAATCGGCGGGTCCTGTGCTCATGGGCTCCGGCCTCGGCCACCCTGCCGCAGCAGGTCCCTGGCGATCCTGCGCAACTGCTGCCACAGGCCTGCAACGGGCTTCAAGAATCCCGGCTTGAACGCGGTTCGAACGTGGGGACCGGCCAAGTCTCCACCGTAGGGGTAGTTAACGCCGTAGGGCGGCGTGCGCGAGAGCACGTAGTCGCCGTTGTATGCCGTGATGACATGCACGAGTTGGGTGTCGATGCGGATCCTGTCCAGGCGGGTTCATTTCCGGCGAAACGGGGGAAATCCTCGTCCAGCACGAAGAAGCAGTTGGTTTCGGTGAGCGCGACGAGCCGGTAGGACTTCGAGCGCGCGACGCGTTCCAGGGCGGCCACCGATGCACCGAAGTAATTGCCGTACTCGGCCAGCAGGTCGGTCTCGGCCGGAATCGTCGGTTTGTATTCGCACACGATGACGCGCGGGCCCAGCTTCTCCAGGCTCTCGATGATGTAATAGTCGTTGCCGTCGATGTCGATCGAGAGCAGGTCGATGTTCCGGCCAACCCCATGCCTGTCCAGCAGCGCTTCGAGCCGGTTTTCTCCGTCGCGGCTCACGTAGGCATTGATGCAAGTGCAGTCGTGGTCCCTGACATTGCGCTCCAGGTCCTGGAAGCGCCTCGCATGCCCTTCGATCAGCACCCCCTTCCACCCGCTGGTCCAGAGGTTTGCCGTGTTGGAGAGGTGGAAGCCGTCCCAGGCCCCGAACTCGATGCGGGTCTTCGATCGCGTCCCGATGATCTCGAAGAACTTGGCAATGACGCCATCCTCGCCGGACTGCGAGTAGTGGTTGGTGCCGAAGGCCGAAAGTGGCAGAGGCGGCGATGCGGCAGTCTGGCTGTTCGTCATTGCTTGGCCGGTTTGGTGAACCAAAACAGACCCAGTCCGTAGTCCAGCCCTCCGGCGGAATCACGAATGTCCACGCTGTGCGGAAGTGCCTCCGGCTGGAACTCCCCGGTCGCGTCAACCAGGGCCATTCGATGCAACTGCAGGCCCGTGAACAAGGCCAGGACTTCGGTCGCAGAAAAAACCCGGTGGGCGTTGAAGCTCACGCGCGGGCGACCGATGGGCAGCGAAACAAAGGCATTGCCGCCTTCGGCCAGCACCCGCACGATTTCCGCGCACGCCTTCTCCGGGCCGGCCGGATCGATCGGGTCGCCGTAGCGGTCCAGCCCGATATGCTCGATCACGTGGAGGCAGGAAAGCGAGGGCACCGAAGCCGCGGCAAACGGCAGCGAGGTCGCGGACGCGCCGACGCCCAGATAGTTGGGAATGCGCAGGAACAGCGGCCGGATGTCGACAAACACCACGCGGGTGATCGTGGTCAGCACGCCGACAAAGCTGGCCTCCGAGGCAATATCGACATGCTGTGCAGCGCCGCTCTGCCGGATCAGCCCGAACGCCCAGACCGCCTGGTGGAAATACTGGCTGTCGATTCGCGTCGATGCCGTGTTGTCGAACAGGCAGGGATAGAAATCGAGCACGGCGGCCGTCCCTCCCGCGTGCCTGAATCTGCGCCAGTCTCGGAAGAAACCCGCGTAGCGAACCAGCGAATCCAGCCGCAGTTTCCACGACAACGCGTCCAGCATCCGCATCGACACCAGGACGACGCGCTTGAGCCACGGCGTCCGCTTGACACGGGTTTTCAGGCATTGGATTACGCCTGGCAAGGCAGGTGGCTCCGAAGTCCCGTCATCCGGCCGCGCCGCCGAGGTTCTTCCTTGCAAGGACGAAATAGCCGACGGTGAGCTCCGGCCGTGTATCGGTCTTGTCCAGGAAGTGGCAGGCCACCGGCATCAGCAGGCGAAACCAGATCGCGAGCAGGGCCTTCAAGGGGAAGAAAAGGGCGCGGCCAAGGCGGTTTTGCGGGGTCATCATGTGGAGGAATCGGCGCGACTCCTGCCCGTAGAAAGCGAAGAAGCCGCCGTTGGGTTGACAGCTCTCGACCTCCAATCCGTTGAGTGGCATGAAATGACCGTACCAGTAGGGCGAGAAGCCGCTGCAGAAATGGTAGGGCGCCATGTGTATGCCGGAAATCAGCGGCGCGGTGATGGCGAGGACGCCACCGGGTTTGAGTATCCGCGCCAGTTCGGTAATGACACGCTCCGGCTGGGGGGGCATGCTCCAGCACTTCCGTGCAGATCACGCGGTCATAGGTGGCATCCGCGACCGGGATCGCGGTGATGTCGCAGATGTAATCGAGCTCCCCGTAACGATGGTCCGATCCGCCGTACCCGGCAAAGTCCTGGGACTCATAGCGGCAATGGCTGAACAGCGGGCGGTACTTGCAAGGACCCGCCCCCGCGTCGAGGACGCGCATGCCCGCCGACGTCGACTCGGCGATTTCCCGGATGAACAGGTCGCGATTGTGCTGGTTGAATTCGAATATAGGATCGAGTAGCGCCAAAGCCATGCCCTGCGATGTCCTGGTGCCGAATGATATCAAAATGCGTGTGCAACCAGCCGGCTGTTGACCCATGCGACCATGATCAGATAGCCCGCGCCCGAAATGCAAAGGGAGACTGCGACGCCCATGAGCGCCATGGGCTGCACCAGCAAGAACATGCTGGCGATCAGCAGAGCCAGCTGGACGAATTTCGGCAGCACGTACTGTTGGGGGCGTCCATGCGACAGGCCCTTGATCACGAGCAGCTGCGCCGTGCTGGAGAGGCTCAGGCCAAGGCAGATGACCCAGAGAAGGTCGGCATGCCGCGAGAACTCGCTGCTAGTGAGCAGCCTGACCAGCGGCTCGGCGACCAGGGCTGCAAAGCCGACGATCACCGTGAGGCCTAGGACGTACGCCGCCGTGGCCGCATTCAGCAGCGCCGCGCTGGAACGTATCTGGCCCTGCGTGGTGGCGGCGCCGGCGCGATCGAAGATCAGGGGCACGAGAAACTGGTTGACCATGCCGAGGAATATCGCGATGGGCGCATTGGCGATCTGCAGCAGCGCGGCATAGATGCCGACCGATCGCTCGTCGAGATAGCCGAGGATCAGCCAGCGGTCGCAGTAGGTGCTGCACCATGCAAAGGCCGCCCACACCAGATAGGGCCTGCCATAGGCGACAAGCTCGCCCATGGTCGATCCTTCGGTACCGGTTGCGGATGCCGAATGGCCATGCAGGTGGGGCCTGACCAGCGGGTTGCGCATGACCCACGCGAGCTGGACGATGGCGATGGTGGCGGTCGCCAGGCAGAAGCCGGCCAGTGCCGCATCCGCACTCGTGCCCAGCCAGGCCAGTCCGGCGACGGCCAACAGCAGCCGCAACCAGACATCGGATGCCTGGAAGAAGGCCACGGATGCGCGTTGCCGGAACGCGGACAGCAGCGATGCCAGCGTCATGCTCACCCCGCCTCCCACGCCGAACAGCAGGGCCAGCAGGATGAGGATGCCCCACGCCCACGCCGTTCCCGCAAAGGCGTACAGCACGCTGGTGACCACGATGATGGCGAGCCCGACGATCGCCGCCGCATGCATGTGAAGCCTGCGCAGCGCGGCAAAGAGCAGGTGGAGTCGGCCCCGTTCCCGGTAGACGGACACGAAGCGCAGTGCAATCTGTTCGATCGGGCCGTACACGAACATGTGTACGGCGCCTGCTGCGCTGATCCCCAGGGCCAGTTGTCCGTAGGCGGCCGCGCCCAGCTCGCCGGTAAGGATCTTGATGGTCGCAAAGCCGCCGAGGAAGGCGAGCAGCTGCCCGGCCGCAACCCAGGCGGCTTCCGCGCCGATACGTGCGAGTCGGGTCTTCTGCACGCTGTCGGGAATGCGCGATCTAGGCCCGTGTCAGGCCGGCAAGACACAGGTGGTTGCTGGGGCGCGCATCAGGCGCGGTTCGGGACCTGCGGGTGTTCTTCAAGGAATGCCCGGTAGGTGGATGCAATGCCCTCCCGCAGGTCGATGCGGGCGCGCCAGCCGAGGGCGGTCAGCCTGGACACGTCAAGCAACTTTTTCGGCATGCCGTCGGGTTTGCTGCTGTCCGTCACCAGCCGGCCGCGGAACCCCACGACCTGCGCGACGAGACCCGCCAGTTCCGCAATGGGCATGTCGCGGCCGGTGCCGATATTGACCAGTTCACCCACCTGCGCCGCGCTGTAGCGCTCCATGAGGAACACGCAGGCGTCCGCGAGGTCGTCGCTGTGCAGGAATTCGCGGCGCGGCCTTCCGGACCCCCACACCACCACTTCCGCAGCGCCGCCCAGCTTCGCTTCGTGCATCTTGCGGATCAGCGCCGGTAGCACGTGGGAGTTCTGCAGGTCGTATTCGTCACCCGGGCCGTAGAGGTTGGTCGGCTGCACGCACAGGTAATCCGTGCCGTACTGGCGGTTGTGGGCACTGCACATCTTGATGCCGGCAATCTTGGCGATCGCATAGGCCTCGTTGGTGGGCTCGAGCACGCCGGTCAGCAGGTACTCTTCCCTGATCGGTTGCGGCGCCTCGCGCGGATAGATGCAGCTCGAGCCCGGAAACAGCAGCTTCTTCACGCCATGCCGGTGGCAGGCCGAAATCACTTGGACCTCCATGGCAAGGTTCTGCTGGATGAATTCCGCCGGGTAGGTGGAATTGGCGTGGATGCCGCCGACGCGGCCGGCGGCCATGAATACGTACTCGGGACGCGTCGCCGCGAAGAACTGCTCCACCGCCGCCTGGTGGGTCAGGTCGAGTTCACTGCGCGGCCTCAGGATCAGGTTGGCATAGCCACCTGCGCGCAGCCTGCGCACCAGCGCCGAGCCGACCAGCCCGAGGTGGCCTGCAACGAAGATGCGCGAGTCGGGTTGCACGCGTCTACTCGTTGTAGTCGTAGGCCGCGAAGCCGTGGCGCTTGACCAGCTCGTCGCGTTCCGCCGACTTCAGATCCTCGGTCACCATTTCCGACACCAGTTCGCGGAAGCTGGTGCGCGGATGCCAGCCGAGCTTGCGCCGCGCCTTGCGCGCATCGCCGAGCAGGGTCTCGACCTCGGTCGGGCGAAAATAGCGCGGATCGACGCGCACGATGACCTGGCCCCTTTTCAGTGCGAGATTGCCGGCGCTCGCGACCGTCGCCGTTTCGCGCACGCCCCTGCCCTTCCATTGCAGGGTGATGCCGAGTTCGGCTACCGCCGCGTTGACGAAGTCGCGCACGCTGTACTGCTGGCCGGTGGCGATGACGAAATCCTCCGGCCTCGTCTGCTGCAGCATCAGCCACTGCGCCTCGACGAAATCGCGCGCGTGGCCCCAGTCGCGCTTGGCATCCAGGTTGCCGAGATACAGGCAGTCCTGCAGTCCGAGCCTGATGCGCGCCAGCGCGCGGGTGATCTTGCGCGTGACGAAGGTCTCGCCGCGCACCGGCGACTCATGGTTGAAGAGGATGCCGTTGCAGGCGAACATGCCGTGGGCCTCGCGGTAATTGACCGTGATCCAGTAGGCGTAGAGCTTGGCTGCGGCGTAGGGCGAGCGCGGGTAGAAGGGGGTGGTCTCCTTCTGTGGCGTTTCCTGCACCAGCCCGTAGAGTTCGGAGCTCGAAGCCTGGTAGAAGCGCGTCTTTTTCGCGAGTCCGAGGATGCGGATGGCCTCCAGCACGCGCAGCGGGCCCAGTGCATCGGAGTTGGCCGTGTACTCCGGCTCCTCGAAGGAAACGGCGACATGGCTTTGCGCGGCGAGGTTGTAGATCTCGTCCGGCTCGATCTGCTTGATCACGCGAATCAGGGCCGTCGTATCCGTCATGTCGCCGTAATGCAGGAACAGGCGGCGTCCCTTTTCGTGCGGATCCTGGTACAGGTGGTCGATGCGGTCGGTGTTCAGCAGCGAGGAGCGCCGCTTGATGCCATGGACCTCATAGCCCTTGTCGAGCAGGAATTCGGCCAGATAGGCGCCATCCTGGCCGGTAATGCCGGTGATCAGCGCGACTTTTCTTCTGCGGCGGGATGTGGCCATAATGTTCTGATTGTACTCGGTAAACAGGCACTGATTGGGAGGCGGGGACGGGGCGCTGACACCGCCTTCTCGGATTCTGCCTAGAGCCGCCAGACCCTGAGTCCCGCGCCCTCGAGGGCAGCCCGGTCCAGCACGGACTTGACGTCGCGAAGGTGCCGCCGGCAACGACCTTGGGCAGGTAATCGGTGACGGGGCGGGCGATGAAATCGGCATGCGCAACGCAAAGCAGGACGGCATCGGCACGCGGCAAGTCGGCCCAGGGCGTCAGTTGCAGCCCGTACTCGTGCTCGGCTGAGACCGGGTCAGCGAGAGGGTCGTGCACGAACACCTCGCAGCCGTACTCGCGCAACTCGGTGATGACGTCCATCACACGCGAATTGCGCAGGTCGGGGCAGTTCTCCTTGAAAGTCAGCCCGAGCACGTTCACCCGGACGCCGCGAATGGATGAACCGGAACGGATCATGGTCTTGACCGCCTGTTCGGCAATGTACTTTCCCATGCCGTCGTTGATCTGCCTGCCGGCAAGGATGACCTGCGGGTGGTAGCCGACCATCTCCGCCTTGTGCGTCAGGTAGCAGGGGTCGACGCCGATGCAGTGCCCGCCGACCAGTCCGGGCCGGAAGGGGAGGAAGTTCCATTTCGTGCCGGCGGCCTTCAGCACTTCCAGGGTATCGAGGCCAAGGCGGTCGAAGATGATCGCCAGTTCGTTCATCAATGCGATGTTCAGGTCCCGCTGCGTGTTCTCGATCACCTTCGCAGCTTCGGCAACGGCGATGCCGGAAACACGGTAGACGCCGGCCGCAACCACGCTTTCGTACAGTGCTGCAATATCGGCCAGGGATTCCGCGGTGTCTCCCGCTACGATCTTCGTTATGGACGTCAGCGTGTGCAGCTTGTCGCCCGGGTTGATGCGCTCCGGTGAGTACCCTGCGTGGAAACCGTCTTTCCATTTGAGTCCCGAGTGCCGTTCCAGGATCGGCACGCAGACTTCCTCGGTGGCGCCAGGGTAAACCGTCGATTCGTAGATCACCGTCGTGCCGCGCCGCATGTGGCGGCCGACGGCTTCGCTGGCGCTGATGAGTGGACGCAGGTCTGGCTGATGGGCACTGTCGACGGGTGTCAAGACGGCGACGATGATGAACCGGGCCTCGCCGAGTCGGGCAGGATCGGCGGTGAATTCCGGGAGAGACGCGGCCCGCAGTGACTCCGCGGGCACTTCGCCTGTCGCATCGACGCCGCGGCGGTAGTCCGCGATCTTTGCGTCAGAGAGGTCGTAGCCGATCGTTCGCCGCTGTTTGCCGAATTCGACGGCGAGCGGCAGCCCGACATAGCCTAGGCCGACGATGGCGACTGTGTCCATGCGGTCTCCTCAACGCTCGTGGTGGTCCAAAGTGGCTGTTGCGTGCAGATCGGTGAGGACGCGCTGCGCCTCCTCACGCCAGTCGCGCAGGCGGATGCCGAAAGTTGCAGACAGCCGGGTAGTGTCGAGGCAGGAATTCCCCGGCCGTCGGGCGGCTGTCGGGTATTCGCTGCTGGGAATGGCCAGCACGATGGGGCGAGGCGGCGGCATGCCGCCCACGACGAGGGTCGCGAACCCGTGCCAGGTCGTGCGGCCAGCTGCTGCCAGGTGGAACACGCCCTGCGCGCCGTTGCCTCGCGCCACTGCATCCAGGATGGCTGCAGTGGCGCCGGCAATCGATGGTGCCGACGTGGGTGCGCCGAACTGGTCATCGACCACACGCAATTCGGGGCGCTCGGCTGCCAGCCGCAGGATGGTCAGGAGGAAATTCTTCCCGCGCGCGGCATAGACCCAGGCGGTGCGCAGGATGATGTGCCTGCAGCCGCTCGCTTGCACGGCGCGCTCGCCCGCCAGTTTGCTGCGCCCGTAGACACTGAGCGGGTTGGGCGCATCGTCCTCGACATAGGGCGAGGTCTTGGTTCCATCGAAGACATAGTCCGTCGAATAATGCACCAGCAGGGCGTCGCAGCGCGCGGCTTCCTCGGCGAGCACCCCGGGCGCGCGCGCGTTGACGGCGTGCGCCAGGTCCGGCTCGCTCTCGGCGCGGCCCACGGCGGTGTAGGCGGCCGCATTGACGATGACATCCGGGCGCAGCGCGCTGATCTTCGCGCGGATGTCACCGGCATCGGCGAGGTCCAGTCCGTCGTGGCCGAGCGCCGTGACTTCGCCCAGCGAGGGCAGTGCGCGCGCCAACTCCCAGCCGACCTGGCCCCTGCGTCCGGTGATGAGGATCCTCAAGCGAAGACTTCCGCGTTCTTCAGAAGGGCGCCGCCGGCGTCCTTGGTCGACAGTGTCGGTGCCGCCTGAAGCGGCCAGGCAATGCCAAGGTCCGGATCATTCCAGATGATGGTGCGTTCATGTTCCGGCGCGTAGAAATCCGTCGTCTTGTAGATCACTTCCGCATGATCGGAAGTCACGCAAAAGCCGTGCGCGAACCCTGCCGGTACCCAGAGCTGGTTGTGCAGGTCGGCTGACAGCGTCACGGTGGCATGGCGTCCGAACCGCGGCGAACTCCGGCGCACGTCCACAACCACGTCGAAGATCTCGCCGGCGACGACCCGCACCAGCTTGCCCTGCGGCTGCCGTATCTGGTAATGCAGCCCGCGCAGCACGCCGTGCGCCGAGCGTGAATGGTTGTCCTGCACGAAGTGCTCGCGTATGCCGGCTTCGCGGAATGCCTGCTCGTTCCAGCTCTCGGAGAAGAAGCCGCGCGCGTCACCGAATACGCGCGGCTCAATCAGCAGGACGTCCGGCAGCAGAGTGGGGGTGACTTTCATCGCGGCGTGGGGGAGCCCCGGTCAGACCCGGTCCCTGAGCACCGAAAGCAGGTATTGGCCGTAGCCGCTGTTCCTGAGGGGTGCGGCGAGGGCTTCGAGCTTCGCGGCGGAGATGAAGCGCTGGCGGTAGGCGATTTCTTCCGGGCAGGACACTTTCAGGCCCTGCCGGCGCTCGAGAATCGCGATGAACTGGCTGGCCTCGAGCAGTGATTCATGGGTGCCGGTATCCAGCCAGGCGAGGCCGCGCCCGAAGCTCACCACGTCCAGCGTGCCCCGCGCCAGGTAGGCGCGATTGACGTCTGTGATCTCGAGTTCCCCGCGCGCCGAGGGGCGCAGCCCCTTGGCGATGGCGACCACGTCGTTGTCGTAGAAGTAGAGCCCGGTGACCGCGAAGCGTGATTTCGGTTTTGCCGGCTTCTCTTCCAGGCTGACGGCACGCCCGTCCGCGCCGAATTCCACCACGCCATAGCGCTGCGGGTCGGTCACCGGATAGGCGAAGACCGTGGCGCCGTCGCGCTTGGCGGCCGCCCGCTGCAGGTCGGCGGCCAGGTCGTGGCCGTGGAAGATGTTGTCCCCGAGCACCAGCGCGCAGCGGTCATTGCCGATGAAGCGCTCGCCGATGATGAATGCCTGCGCGATGCCTTCGGGCGCGGGCTGCACCGCATAGGAAATATTCAGGCCCCAGGCATGCCCATTGTTCAGCAGTTGTTCGAAGCGGGGCGTGTCCTGTGGCGTCGAGATGATCAGGATGTCGCGGATGCCGGCGAGCATCAGGGTGCTCAGCGGGTAGTAGATCATCGGCTTGTCGTAGATCGGCAGCAGCTGCTTCGATACGACCTGCGTGACCGGGTAGAGGCGGGTGCCGGAACCGCCGGCGAGGATGATGCCTTTCATTGGAAACTCCGATTCGATGCCAGCTTCACTGGTCGCGCGCGCCGTAGTTGGCGTCCAGCCACTGCTTGTAGGCCCCGGACTCGATGCCCGCGACCCAGGCCGGGTTGTCGAGGTACCAGCGCACGGTGCGCTCGAGGCCGCTGTCGAATGATTCCTGCGGCTGCCAGCCGAGTTCACGCGCGATTCTAGACGTGTCGATGGCATAGCGCCGGTCATGGCCGGGACGGTCGGTGACGAAGGTGATCAGGTCGGCATGCACACCGCGCTGGCGCGGCTGCAGGCGATCGAGCAGGGCGCAGATGCGCCGCACCACGTCGATGTTGGCGCGCTCGCTGTTGCCGCCGATGTTGTAGACCTCGCCGGGAACGCCTCTTGCGAGCACTACGCGTATGGCGCGGCAATGGTCGCCGACGAACAGCCAGTCGCGCACGTTCATGCCGTCGCCATAGACGGGAAGCGGCTTGCCGCGGGTGGCATTCAGGATCACCAGCGGAATGAGTTTCTCCGGGAACTGGTAGGGGCCGTAGTTGTTCGAGCAATTGGTCGTCAGCACCGGTAGGCCATAGGTGTGGTGGTAGGCGCGCACCAGGTGGTCGGAGGCGGCCTTCGAGGCCGAGTAGGGGCTGTTGGGTGCGTACGGGGTGGTCTCCACAAAGGCGGGATCCCCCGGCCCCAGCGAACCATACACCTCGTCGGTGGAAACATGCAGGAAGCGGAACCCCGCACGCAAGTCTCCCGCCTGCGACTGCCACCACGCCCGCGTCTCATCCAGCAGCGAGAAGGTGCCCACGACATTGGTCTGGATGAATTCGGCGGGGCCGTGGATCGAGCGGTCGACATGACTCTCGGCGGCGAAATTGACTATGGCGCGCGGCCGGAGGCGTTCCAGCAGGTCGCGCACCAGCTCGCGGTCGCCGATGTCGCCCCGCACGAAGCGGTGTTCCGGGGCTCCGGCCAGCGACGCCAGGTTGGCGGCATTGCCGGCATAGGTCAGCTTGTCGAGGTTGACGATGGCCTCCTTCGCGCTGGCCAGCCAGTCGATGACGAAGTTGGCGCCGATGAAGCCGGCGCCGCCGGTCACGAGGATGGTCATGTTCCGGCCGCCCGATGCAGCGCCATCAGCTTTGCGTACTTGTGGAAGCTGTTCATGCAGCCGATGGATACGTGCGCCAGGCCCGGGACGCCGTCGAGGAAGCCGAGGCGCAGGAAGTAGAACTTGATGAAGCGCAGGACCGGTGAGGCGAGCAGGTGGGCAAGCGTGGCCGTCCTGCCGCTGGCGTACATGCGCTCCGCCTGCAGGCTGGTGTAGCGGTTCTGCTTGTCGAGGTAGGCTTCCATCGATTCGGCGGACTCGTGCAGCAGGTCTCCGGCAAGCCGCGCGACCGGTTCCCGCGTCTTGACTTTCTCGTGTACCGGATCCTCACTCCATTGCGCGGCCTCGCGATGAAACAGCCGCGTGCTCCAGTCCGGATAGCCCTCGCCATGCCTGAGCCACCGGCCCATGAACCGGTTGCAGCGCGCCATTGCGTAGACGCGGGCGCGCGGCGCGCGAAGTTCCGCCATCATGCTCGCCCTCAAGGGCTCGGATACGCGTTCGTCGGCATCGATGCAAAGCACCCAGTCATGGCGCGCGCGCACCACGGCCCAGCGCTTCTGCGGGCCGAAACCCAGCCAGGCCTGCTCGACCACCGTGGCCCTGGCCGCGCGGGCCACGGCGAGGGTGTCATCGCCGGAACCCGAATCGACGACAAGCACTTCATCGCAAAAGGCCACGCTCTGCAGGCAGGCTGCGAGCTGCTTTCCGGCGTTCCTGGTGATGATGACAGCGGACAGAGGCAACAGGGTTCTGGCCTTCCAATTGAGGAGAGAGAAAAACGTATAATCAACAAGTTAGACGTGCAATTCTACCAGCCCGCCTGATGCTGCTGGTGCTTCCCTTGGCCGGCGTGTTTTCCGTTTGGGAGCGGTACGCGCCATCGATGAGACCTGGCGGGCGTCATGCCGGACCGATCCCGAGGCATGAGGGTGGCCGGGAAAAGCGTCCAGACATTACCGAGCACAACAACATGTTACGTGTCCTCCTCGTCAAGACTTCCTCGCTCGGTGACGTCGTCCACAACCTGCCGGTGGCTACGGACGTGAGGCGGCATTTTCCCGATGCGACCATTGACTGGGTGGTTGAAGAGCCCTTCGTTGCGCTTGCGCGCATGCATCCCGCCGTGCGGCGCGTCATCCCGGTTGCGGTCCGGCGCTGGCGCAGCCAGGTCCTCGGGCCATCGACATGGAAGGAATTGGCGGAATTCCAGCGCCTGTCGCAGGCCGAACTCTACGACGCCATCATCGATACGCAGGGGTTGCTCAAGAGCACGCTGATCGCGCGCGCCGCGCGCGGTCGAAGGCACGGATTCGACGTGGGCTCCGCGCGCGAACCGCTGGCAGCCCGCTTCTACGACTTGAAGCACCATGTCGCGCGGGGCCAGCACGCGGTCGTGCGCAACCGCCTGCTGGCCGCCGCCGCGCTGGGATACCGCATCGACACGCCCGCCGACTTTGGACTGCGCGCCTCGGCAGGCGCATCGGAGGCGGTGCCGGCATCAGGACGCAGGCGCTGCGCCATTCTCCACGGCAGCAGTCGCCCGGACAAGCTGTGGCCCGTCGATTCCTGGATCGTCCTGGGAGGGCGCCTTGACGCGGCAGGCATCGACTGCGTGCTGCCCTGGGGCTCAGATGCCGAGCGCGCGCGCAGCGAGGCGATTGCAGCGGCCGTTCCCGGGGCCGTCGTCCCCGGGCGCATGACGCTGGATGAAGTGGCCGGCCTGCTGGCCTCGAGTGCCATGGTGGTCGGCGTCGATACCGGGATTACGCACCTTGCCGGCGCGTTGGGGCGGCCTGTCGTGGCGCTTTTCCTGGCGTCGGACCCGGCGTTGACCGGGGTCTATGGCGCGCCGCGGGCGCGCAATCTCGGCCACATCGGCGCGCCCGCAACACCGGATGATGTCGTCGATGCCCTGTCCGCGTTGCAGGCACTCTGATGGCACGACGGGTCTATCGGCTCCTGCTCTGGTGCCTGCTGCCGCTGGTGATGCTGCGCCTGTGGTGGCGCGGCCTGCGCGAACCGGGATACCGCACGGAGATCGGCGAGCGCTTCGGCCGCTATCGTGCCGCCTTTGAACTTGGCGGCAGGCCGCTGATCTGGCTGCACGCCGTCTCGATGGGCGAGACGCGTGCCGCCGAGCTGCTGGTCCGGGCGCTGGCCGAACGTCATCCCGGGGCCACGCTGCTGGTCACGCACATGACGGCCACCGGGCGCCAGACGGCCCTGCAGCTGTTCGCGGACATGCCGCGGGTCGTGCTGGCCTGGCTGCCCTACGACTATCCGTTTGCGGTGCGCAGCTTCCTGAGGCGCTTTCGGCCGCAGCTGGGGATTCTCATGGAAACCGAAGTCTGGCCAAACCTTGTCCGGGCCTGCGAGGAGCAGCGCGTGCCGCTGCTCCTCTCCAATGCGCGCATGTCGGAGAAGTCAGCCCGTGGCTATGCGCTGGCCGGCGATCTGGTGCGCGACACATTCGGGCGGCTGTCCGCGATTGCAGCGCAGACCGAAGCCGACGCGGAGCGTCTTGCCGCGCTGGGCGCGCGTCGCGCGGCGCTGCAGGTCGCGGGCAACCTGAAGTTCGATGTCGCGGCAGCGGCACCCGCCGGGCCCGGCGCGGAACCAGGCAGGGCGCTGCGGGCGCGCTTCGGCGCGCGCCCGGTGTTCCTCGCCGCCAGCACTCGCGAGGGCGAGGAGCTCCTGCTGCTGGAGGCCCTCCGCGAGGCGGCCGGGTTGCCGTCCGACGTCCTGGTCGTCATCGTTCCGCGGCATCCGCAGCGCTTTCGCGATGTGGGCGCCTTGTTCGAGCGCTTGTCGCTGCGTTATGTTCGCCGCAGCGAAAAAATCGATGTGCCGGCGGACTGTCGCTACGTGCTGGGCGATAGCCTCGGGGAAATGGCCGCCTATTACGCTGCCGCCGACTGTGCCTTCGTTGGCGGCAGCCTTTTGCAGTTGGGCGGCCAGAACCTTATCGAGGCCTGCGCTGCGGGTGTGCCCGTGCTCATCGGCCCGCATACCCACAATTTCGCACAGGCCGCCGAGGAGGCTGTCGCCGCCGGGGCCGCGGTGCGGCTTGCCGATGCCCGCGCGCTGGTCCGCGAGGCCGGGCGCCTCTTGGGTGATGCGAGCGCGCGTGACCGCATGCGGCAGGCGGGCCTGGCGTTTTGCCGGCAGCATCGCGGCGCCACCGAGCGCGTCGTCACCATCGTCGAGAGCCTGCTGGACGTCAGGGCATCCTGACGTTTCTAGTCGCTGCCAAGCAACCGGTTGACTTCCTCGAGATCGGCTTCCGACAGCGTTCCGGCCGCCGCCTTCAGCCGCAAGCCGTTGAGCAGCGTGTCGTAGCGCGCCTTGGAGAGATCGCGCTGGGTCGAGAATACCTGCTGCTGCGAGTTCAGCACATCGATGTTGATGCGCACGCCGACCTCATAGCCCAGTTTGTTTGAGGCCAGTGCGGTTTCCGAGGACAGCAGCGCCTGTTCCAGCGCGCGCACCTGCGCCATGCCGTTGGTGACACCCAAGTAGGATTGGCGCGCCGCCAGCGCAGCCTGCCGGCGGCTGTTCTCCAGGTCGGCGCGCGACTTGTCCTGGCTGGCAATGGCTTCGCGAATGCGCGAGTTGACGCCGCCGCCGCTGTAGATGGGCACCGCAAATTGCAGGCCGATCGTGGTGAATTTCTGGTCGCTGCCGATGCCGGAGGCCGCGCTGTTGCCCGCCGAAGTCGTGCCGTACGTGCCGACCACATCCAGGGTCGGCAGATGCCCTGCCCGGCTGCGTTTTACCTCCCGCGACGCAATTTCGAACCCGGCCTCCTGGACTCGCACGGCGTAATTCTGGCGTTGGGCGGATTCCGTCCAGGTTTCCATGACGGCCGGCTGCGGCGGTGACAATTGCAGCTTCGGCTTGAGTTTGGCGAGCGACTCGGGGTAGCGCCCGATCAGTTGCTGCAAGGCGCGCTGCTTGAACTCGAGATCGTTCTGCGCGGCGATTTCCTGCGACGTCGAAAGGTCGAAGCGGGCCTGCGCCTCGTGGGTATCGGTGATCGTCGCCGTGCCGACTTCGAAATTGCGCCGTGCCTGGGCCAGCTGCTCGGCGATGGCAGCCTTCTGCGCCTGGATGGTCGCCAGGCTGTCCTGCGAGGCGAGCACGTCGAAATAGACCTGCGAAACGCGCAGGATGAGATCCTGGCTGGCCTGGCCGAATACCGCCTCGGACTGCGCCACCTGGAACTCCGCCTGCTCGTACTGCGTCCAGTTCTGCATGCGGTACAGGGGCTGAGACAGCGTCAGCGTGTAGCCGTTCGAGTTGAACGGCCGGTTGAACCACTGGCCGGCGGTCAGTCCGGAACGCAACCGCGAGTCGACCTCGTTGTAGGTCGAGTTGCCGGTGAGATTGATGGTCGGCAGCAGCAGCGCCTTGCCCTGGGGCAGCTTCTCGCGTCCGGCCTCGAGAGCGGCGCGCGCGGAAGCGTAGGCAGCGTCATTGGCACGGGCATCGCGGAAGATCTGCAGCAGGTCTGCCGATCGGGCGGGGGCCGCGAACGCGAGGGCGCAAACCAGCACGGCAGCCGATTGGCGGAAATTGAACACGTCGACTTGATTCTGCATGATAGACCAGCCTCGCTTCGTATCGGTGTCAATGCGTACAGCGTGAATCCGGTTGCCACACCAGGAGTGCCTAACAATGCGAGGGGACACATACCCTCGCGCTCCCCTAAGTCAGGGCGCCTTACGGCAATTCTGCAAGGCGCTCCAAGAGGTCAGTTCACGATTGAGGGGATATTTCCCCCGAGCTCCCCACATCAGCGTTCGTTTCAGCCTTCCTGACATGGCCAATCAGTATTTCGCCATGGCCGGATCCACCGTGCGCGCCCAGCCGTCGATGCCGCTTTCCAGGTTGTACAGGTTATCGAAGCCGTTGCGCTCCAGGTAGCTGGCTGCCTGAAAGCTGCGCGCGCCATGATGGCAGATGACAACCGTTTCCTGCGCCGGGTCGAGTTCGTCCTTGCGCAATGGGATCGCCGCCATCGGTACATGAACCGAGCCCTCGAGGTGGCACAGCTGGAACTCCCAGGGTTCCCGCACATCAAGCAGCAGTGGCTTCGTCCGCGAGCCGTCACCGAGCCATTCCGAGAGCTGCGAGGGTGTCAGGTAACGCATGCCGGCGGGGGCGGGTCTGTTTCAGAACTTGAAACGCTCGGGCTGCTGGGCATTGCGCAGCGCCGGAAGATTCGTCTCGAACAGGTCCAACGAGTCGTAGGAGCCCGGGGCGCGGCAGGTCACCAGGCGCGCAGACATGACCGGTGCATCGCCGACGATGGCGAAGAGCCTGCCTCCCGGCTTCATTTGCTCGAGCAGCGCCTGCGGCAGCACCGGCGTCGATCCGGTCAGCACGATGACATCGTAGGGGCCATGCCGCTCCCAGCCGCGCGCGGCATCCCCCAGCTCGACCGCGACATTCTCAACCTGCCGCACGCGCAGGTTGGCTTCGCCCATCGCCTTGAGCGCCGGGCTGATCTCCACGGAGATGACGCGCTGCGCGCGGTACGCCAGCAGCGCTGTCAGGTAGCCCGAGCCGGTGCCCACCTCGAGGATCACGTCGGTCCTGCGGATGGCAAGCTCCTGCAGCACGCGGGCTTCCATCTTGGGCTGCCACATGCGCTCTCCTTCAGCCGCCCTGTCGCTGAGGGGGACCTCGAGATCGGAGAAGGCGAGGGCGCGGTAAGCGGGCGGAACAAACGCCTCGCGCCGGACCACGTAAAGGAGGTCGAGCACATTCTGATCCAGCACCTCCCAGGTCCGAATCTGCTGCTCGACCATGTTGAAACGTGCCTGTTCGATATTCATGGGCCTGCTGGGCTATGGACGGGGGGCGTCAGGGGGCCGGAGCGCCAACGCTTTGTCAGTTGAGGCCAAGTGCAGCCCGAGGCCGTGGCGGAAAGATATTCTATCACCGCTACTTTGTTGAAAATCAGGGGCACCCGGCATCCATGGGGGCATCAGCTGGAGGTTAACCCGTTGCGCCGCGCGCCGAACCGGCGTCGGCTCTGACCCTGAACCATGTGGCATACAGCGCCGGCAGGAACAGCAGCGTCAGGACCGTGGCGACGATCAGGCCGCCCATGATGGCCACGGCCATGGGACCGAAGAACGCACTACGCGTCAGCGGAATCATCGCCAGCACCGCCGCCGCCGATGTCAGGGTGATGGGCCTGAAGCGCCGGACGGTCGCCTCGACGACCGCGTTCCAGGGCGTCAGTCCGGCGGCGATGTCCTGTTCGATCTGGTCGACGAGGATCACCGAGTTGCGCATGATCATGCCCGACAGCCCGATGGTGCCCAGCATGGCAACAAAGCCGAACGGCACGTTGAAGGCGAGCAGGAACAGCACCACGCCGATCAGCCCGAGCGGCGCGGTGAGCACCACGAGCAGCACGCGCTGAAAGCTCTGCAGCTGCAGCATGAGCACCGTCAGCACCACGACGATGAAGAGCGGGATGCCCGCCTGCACCGACTGCTGCCCCTTCGAGGAGTCCTCAACCGTGCCGCCCGTTTCCAGGCGGTAGCCGTCCGGCAGCTTCGCCCGTACGGCATCCAGCCGCGGGCTGATGGCCGCCGTCACCGCGGGCGGCTGCACGTCGCCGTAGACATTGGCGCGTACGGTGATGGTCGGCCGTCGATCGCGGCGCCAGATCACGCCGTCCTCGAAGCCGTAGTCGATGTCGGCCAACTGCGCCAGCGGCACGCTCTTGCCGCTGCGGGTGGGTACGGCTAGGTCGCGCAGGTAGGCAAGGTTCATGCGCTCCTCGGGCGCGCCGCGCAGCAGCACCTCGATCGACTTGTCCTGCTCGCGGAAGGTCGTTGTGGCGATGCCGTTGAGAGAGGTATTCAGCAGCATCGACAGTTCCTGAGAGGACAGGCCCAGCACCCGCGCCTTGTTCTGATCCATTTTTATTCTGATCACTTTGGATAGTTCATCCCAGTCCATATGTACGTTCTGTACATTATTATTATCACGCATCACCGCCGCCACATCGGCCGCCAGGCGGCGCACCGTGGGGGTGTCCTCGCCGGAGACGCGAAACTGCACCGGGAATCCCACCGGCGGGCCGTTCTCCAGTCGCGTGATGTTGGCGCGCAGCAGCGCAAACTCGCTGTCGAACAGCCTGATCATGCGTTCGCGCAGGGCCTCGCGCTCCTTCAGGCCCCGGGTCAGCACCACGAACTGGGCGAAGTTGCCGGAGGGCATCTGCTGGTCGAGCGGCAGGTAGAAGCGCGGGCTGCCGGTGCCGACGTAGGCAACGAAGTTCTCGATGCCTGCTTCCGCCGACAGGATGACTTCGAGTTTTCGTACCTCGGCTTCGGTGGCCTGCAGCGAGGAGCCCTCCGGCAGGCGCAGGTCGACCAGCAGTTCCGGGCGCGTGGAGGCGGGGAAGAACTGCTGCTGCAGAAGGCCGAAACCCGCCACGGACAGGGCGAAGAGGCCGACGGTGACGAGGACCACCGTTTTGCGAAAGCGTACGCACCACTCGACGAGTTGCCGGAATCGTCGGTAGAACGGCGTGTCGTACACCGCGTGTTCCGCAGCGATCCCGTCGCCTCGGCGATGCGCGTGCTTTTTCGACAGGTCGGGCAGCAGCTTGTACCCGAGGTAGGGGATGAAGACCACCGCGGCAATCCAGGACACCGCCAGCGCGATGGCGTTGACCTGGAAGATCGAGCGCGTGTACTCCCCCGTCGCCGAGGCCGCCGTGGCGATCGGCAGGAATCCCGCCACTGTCACCAGCGTACCCGTCAACATGGGCATGGCCGTCGAGGTATAGGCGAAGCTTGCCGCCTTCACGCGGTCCCAGCCCTGCTCCATCTTGATCGCCATCATCTCGACGGCGATGATGGCATCGTCGACCAGCAGGCCGAGGGCCAGGATCAGCGCGCCGAGCGAGATCTTGTGCAGCCCCACGCCAAAGATGTTCATGAACAGGAAGGTCGCGGCCAGCACCAGGGGGATCGACAGGGCTACCACGATGCCGGTGCGCAGCCCGAGCGAGACGAGGCTCACTGCCAGCACGATGACCACGGCCTCGGCGAGCGTGCGCACGAATTCGTTGATCGAGCGTGCCACGGCCTGCGGCTGGCTGGAGTAGGACACCAGGTCGACACCGACCGGCAGCGCGGCCTGCAGTTGCCGCGCCGCGACTTCGAGGTGGCGGCCGAGCTCGATGATGTCCCCGCCGGGCGCCATCGATACGGCCAGCCCGACGACGTCCTTGCCCATGTAGCGCAGCTTGGGCTGCGGCGGATCGCTGTAGCCCCGATAGACCTTCGCGATGTCGCCGAGCCTGAACAGCCGCGTGCCGAGGCGGATCGACAGGTCGCGGATGGCCTCGACGCTCTCGAATCCGCCGCTGGCGCGCAGGTAGATCTTGTCGCTGGCAGTCTCGAAGGCGCCGGCGGCGGCGATGGCGTTCTGCCCCTGCAGGGTCGCGATCAGCTGGTTGGGGTCGATGCCGAGCGTGGCCAGCCTGACGTTGGACAGCTCGACGAAGACCTTCTCGTCCTGCGCACCGAGCAGGTCCACCTTGGCAACGTCGCGCACGCGCAGCAGCCCTTCCCGCACGCGCTCGGCATGTGCCTTCAGCGCGGCGTAGTCGAAGCCATCGCCGACCAGCGCGTACAGGTTACCGAAGGTGTCGCCGAACTCGTCGTTGAAGAACGGCCCCTGCACGCCGGCCGGCAGCGCGTGGCGGATGTCGGCGACCTTCTTCCTCACCTGGTACCAGGTGTTGGGGACCTCGCCGGGCGGCGCGGAATCCTTCATGATGAAGAACACCAGCGACTCGCCCGGCTTGGAGTAGCTGCGCAGCACGTCCAGGTTTGGGGCCTCCTGCAGCTTCTTCTCGATCTTGTCGGTGAGTTGCAGTTCCACTTCGCGCGCGCTGGCG
This sequence comes from Betaproteobacteria bacterium, assembly GCA_016867955.1. Lineage (GTDB taxonomy): Bacteria > Pseudomonadota > Gammaproteobacteria > Burkholderiales > SG8-39 > CAIYPG01. The sequence continues at coordinate 9,751 of VGIE01000001.1, read as the reverse complement.
CCCGGCCAGTTGCTGCGGATCACCATCACCTTGAAGGTGAATGGCGGGTCCTCGGACTGGCCCAGTTTCTGGTACGACAGCGTGCCCAGTACCGCCAGTACCACCATCACGAACAGCACGAAGCCGCGGTGCTCGAGCGCCCACTCGGAGAGGTTGAAGCGCCTCATCAGCGCTGTGCCGCTGCCGATTGAGCGGGGGTGGGGACGGACGATGAGTGTGGCGTCAGGGGCCGCACCACCTGGCCCGCGACCAGCTTGTTGACGCCCGCGGTCACCACGGTCTCGCCGATGGCGAGCCCGGCGGCGATTTCCACGCCGTTCTCGCGATACTGCGCCACCGTGACCGGCTTCAGCGCTACCTGGCCGGTCTTGGGATCAACCACCCACACCGATGCGTTGTCAGCCTGGTTGGCCTGGCCGCCCTGCGCCGACTGTCCTGCATGGCGATACAGCGCGGTCAGCGGCAGCAGGATGGTCTCGCGCCCGCCTGCGCCTGTCTTCGCATGGACCGGAAACAGCACGTTGGCCGTCATGCCCAGCGCAACTTCCGCGCCGGCATCGAGCACAGAGATCCGCGCCGCGAAGGTGCGCGTGCCCGCATCGGCGATGGGCGACAACTCGCGCAGCCTGCCCTTGTAGGTGCGGGCCGGGTCTGCCCACAGCCGCACCATGACTTCCTTTGTCGCGCGTGTCACAGCCAGCCGCGTTTCGGGGATGCTGATCAGCACCTCCTTTCCGCCGTGTCGCGCCAGCCGCACGACGGTCTGCCCGGCGGCGACGACCTGCCCCGCTTCGCCCATGACCGCCGTGATGACGCCATCCTGATCGGCGATCAGGCTGGTATAGCCGAGCTGGTTTCGTGACAGCGATTGCTGCGCCTCCGCCTGCTCCAGGCGGGCGCTGGCGACATCCAGGGCCGCCTTCCGCTGATCGAGTGCGGTCCTGCTGACGAAGTTCTTTTCGGCGAGGCTGCGGTAGCGCTCGAACTCGGCGCGCGCAAACTGGTACTCCGTTCGCGCGCCCGACACGGCGGCGCGGGCGGCATCGGCGCTGGTCTGGTTGTCGGCCGGATCCAGGCGCGCCAACACCTGTCCCCTGCGCACGCTGGTGCCGACATCCACCAGGCGCGCGGCAATCTTGCCGGGCACGCGAAAACCCAGGTCGGTTTCGTGGCGGGCGCGGATCTCGCCAGAGTAGACGGAACCCTCCCGCAGGCTGGTCGCGGCGACGACTTGCGTCTGCACGGCACGCACCACGGGCTTGGATTCCTGGGCCTGCGTGCACGCAAGCAGGAGCGTTGCAGCGGCGATAAGCCAGGAAACATGCAGCGCTTTCCGAGCGGGGGCCTTCATTGCGATCTCCGTCATGGACTTCAGATGCCCAGGCCGCGCGCCATGAACACGGCGGCAAGTGGAACAAGGGCGAGCAGATGCAGTTCGATGAAAACGATGCGCCGCACGGCGGCAAGCTCGCCGGCCGCAGGCAGGAAGGCGGCATCGGCCGCCAGCCGGCGGCGCCAGCGGATGAACTTCAGCGTCGGTGGAATCGAGATCAGGCCCACGACGACGAACAGCGCCATCTTGGCCCAGAACACCGGGTTGGCAGTGTAGAAGACGGATCCCTTGATGCCGAAATACAGGCGCAACAGGCCGGTGGCGATGACGACGCCAGAAGAGATGCCATAGAGGATGTCGGCGCGGGCCAGCGAACGGATCGTGGCTGCGCCCGCCTGCGCGCGCAGCAGCAGGGCTTCCGCGCCAAGTGCCGAGGCGAGGATCAGGATTGCGGTGAAGTGCAGGTAGGCTAGCAGTGCGTCGGTGATCATGTCGTACTCCCCTGGTCGGCCGGGCCGCCCGCCGCCCCTCCGTGAGCGAGGCCGCGCAGTGCCATGTCGAGATAGGTCCTGAGGTAGGAGTCGGCGTCGATCGGCTCCGACTCGCACACTCCCAGGGAATAGCGCCAGATGGCCAGCATCAGCAGCGGTGCGAGCAGCAGCCGCACGCAATGATCCACCGGCAGCGCGCGGAACTCGCCTTGGCGAATCCCCAGTTCAACGACAAATGCGAAGATGCGCCTCCCGCGCAGTACGACCTGGTCGTAGTGGAATTGCGCGACATCGGGAAAGTTCTGCGCTTCCGAGAGCATCAGCTTGATGACACCGGCGAGCTGCGATACGCCCACGGTTTCCCACCAGCGATAGACGACGATGCGCAGCAATTCGGCGGCCGGCCCCTGGTACTGCTGCAGCAGGGTCTCGCCTTCCTCGATTACCGGCAGGATGCCCTCCTGCACCACCGCCTTGAACAACGCTTCCTTGTTGTCAAAGTAGAGGTAGAGGGTTCCCTTCGAGACGCCGGCCCGTGCGGCGACGTCTTCGAGGCGGGTGGCGGCAAAGCCGCGTTCGACGAACAGGTCGAGCGCCGCAGCGATGAACTCGTGCGGGCGCGCCTCCTTGCGGCGTTCCCAGCGGGGTGCAAGTTTCTTGGCTGTGTGCATGATTTCTTAATAACCAGCGGTTCAGTAATATGGCAGATAAATGAACTTCCGGTCGATGGCTTGTCGATCAGATATTGTGAGCGTGTGCTTACTGTTAATTAGAGCCGTGGCTAGAAGTTCTTCGGTCATCCGGCGTCTCTCAATGAACGAAGGGAAGACCATGCGCCTGCCCTGGCGTCGGCACGCGCGCGGGGACCGCTTGCTTGCGAATCACTCTCAAGAACTACACCACGTCAGCACCGGCGGACGCGGTTTGCCTCGCCCCTGCAATTGAAGTAATGTGTTTCGAGCTAGGGGTCCTGTCGGACGGAAAATCGATCCGCGACGGGTGAGAAAAACCCTTGGAACCTGATGCGGGTAATGCCGCCGAAGGGAAGCGCGCAGCACCAATCCCTGTCGTCCAGCGCTCCTGTCGGCCATCATTTGAAGGATTTGAAGGAGCGTGACATGAGCGCCAATCCCAAGTTCATCGCTGCCACGGCCCATGTGGACGCGGCCGCGATCAAGCCGCTGCCGCGCTCGCGCAAGGTTTATGTCGAAGGCTCGCGCCCCGACATCCGCGTGCCCATGCGCGAGATATCACAGGCGGACACCACGGTCTTCAACCAGGGACCCGATGCCGCGGAAAGAAACCCGCCGGTCTTTGTCTACGACTGCTCGGGCCCCTATACCGACCCTGACGCGAGGATCGACATCCGCCAGGGCCTGCCTGCGCTGCGCGTGCCGTGGATCAAGGGGCGCGGCGACACGGAAACGCTGCCGGGCCCGAGCTCGCGCTTCGGCACCGAGCGCCTGAACGATCCCAAGCTCGCCGAACTGCGCTTCGGCCTCGGACGCAAGCCGCGTCGCGCGCTGTCCGGACACAATGTCTCGCAGATGCATTATGCGCGCCGGGGCATCGTGACGCCCGAGATGGAGTTCATCGCCATCCGCGAGAACCACAACCGCGTGGCCTATCTCGAATCGCTGAAGGCCTCCGGCCCGCAGGGGGCCAAGCTCGCCGCGCTGATGTCGCGCCAGCACCCTGGCCAGTCCTTCGGTGCCTCCATCCCGCAGGAAATCTCCCCCGAGTTTGTGCGCAGCGAGGTCGCGCGCGGCCGTGCCATCATCCCGGCCAACATCAACCACCCCGAGTCCGAGCCGATGATCATCGGCCGCAATTTCCTGGTGAAGATCAACGCCAACATCGGCAATTCCGCCGTCACCTCCGGCATCGCCGAGGAAGTGGAGAAGATGACCTGGTCGATCCGCTGGGGCGGCGACACCGTGATGGACCTCTCCACCGGCAAGAACATCCACGAGACGCGCGAGTGGATCGTGCGCAACAGCCCGGTGCCCATCGGAACAGTCCCCATCTACCAGGCGCTGGAGAAGGTGGACGGCCGTGCCGAGGAACTGACCTGGGAGATCTTTCGTGACACTCTCATCGAGCAGGCCGAGCAGGGTGTGGACTACTTCACCATCCACGCCGGCGTGCTGCTGCGCTACGTGCCGATGACCGCCGACCGCATGACCGGCATCGTGTCGCGCGGCGGCTCGATTCTCGCCAAGTGGTGCCTTGCGCACCACAAGGAGAACTTCCTCTACACGCACTTCGAGGATATCTGCGACATCATGAAGGCCTACGACGTAAGCTTCTCGCTCGGCGACGGCCTGCGCCCCGGCTCCATCTGGGACGCCAACGACGAGGCGCAACTCGGCGAACTCCAGACACTGGGCGAGCTCACGCAGGTGGCCTGGAAGCACGACGTGCAGGTGATGATCGAAGGCCCGGGGCATGTGCCGATGCAGCTCATCAAGGAGAACATGGACCTGCAGCTCGAGCAGTGCTACGAGGCGCCGTTCTACACCCTGGGGCCGCTTACCACCGACATCGCCCCCGGCTACGACCATATCACCAGCGCCATCGGCGCGGCGCAGATCGGCTGGTACGGTACGGCCATGCTCTGTTATGTGACCCCCAAGGAGCACCTCGGCCTGCCCGACAAGAAGGACGTCAAGGACGGCATCATTGCATACAAGATTGCAGCCCATGCCGCGGACCTTGCCAAGGGTCATCCCGGCGCGCAACTCCGCGACAACGCGCTGTCCAAGGCGCGCTTCGAATTCCGCTGGGAAGACCAGTTCAATCTTGGACTCGACCCGGACACGGCGAAGGACTTCCACGATGCCACGCTGCCGCAGCAGGGCGCCAAGGTGGCGCATTTCTGCTCCATGTGCGGCCCGCACTTCTGCTCGATGAAGATCACCCAGGACGTACGCGACTACGCAGCGCAACAGGGCGTGACCGAGGCCGAGGCCCTCAAGAAGGGCATGGAAGAAAAGTCCATCGAGTTCGTGAAGAAGGGCGCGCAGATCTACGGCAAGCACTAGCGGAGCCCGAAGGAACGATCGTCAGCTCGTCCTCTCGAATCCAGCCCGGGCGGGCCGCCTTCCGCGTGGCGGCCGATCCGGCGCAGAACTGAAAACACTCGTGCAAGGGGGGGGCATGCTGCATTGCGCGGTGCTCGATGACTACCAGCGCGCGGCGCGCGGTTTTGCCGACTGGGAATCGCTGGCCGGCCGCGTGGACGTGCGCTTTCATCACGACCGCCTGGGCTCGGAAGATGCTGTCGTCGCCGCAATTGGTGACTGCGAGATCGTGGTGGCCATGCGCGAGCGCACGCCGTTTCCCCGCACGCTCCTGGCGCGACTGCCGAAGCTTAAGCTCCTGGTCACCACCGGCATGCGCAATGCCGCCATCGACCTCAAGGCCACTCGGGAACTCGGCATCCTGGTCTGCGGCACCGGCTCCTTCGGCCCCGGCACGGCGGAACTGACCTGGGCGCTCATTCTCGGGTTTGCCCGCAGGATCGCACTCGAGAATGCCAGCCTGCGCGCGGGCGGCCCGTGGCAGTCCACCGTTGGCATGGATATCCAGGGCAAGACGCTCGGCGTTTTGGGGCTGGGCAAGCTCGGCTCGCAGGTCGCGGCCATCGGCCGCGCCTTCGGCATGCGTGTCCTGGCCTGGAGCCAGAACCTCACGAGGGAGGCATGTACTGCCGCCGGCGTCGAGCATGCCGGCACGCTGGACCGGTTGTTGTCGGAATCCGACATCCTGACCATCCACCAGATCCTGAGCAAGCGCACGCGCGGCATGCTGGGCGATGCGCAGTTGCGGTGCATGAAGCCGACCGCGCTGCTCGTCAACACCGCGCGCGGCCCGATCGTCGATGAAGCGGCGTTGATTGCGGCGCTGCGCGAGAGGCGTATTGCCGGCGCGGCGCTCGATGTGTTTGACGTCGAGCCCCTGCCCGCGGACCATACCTTGCGCCGTCTCGACAACGTGCTGGCCACGCCGCACCTGGGCTACGTGTCGGAGGCCAGCTACAAGGCCTATTTCGGCGACGCGGTTGCCGACATCGTTGCCTGGATGGACGGCAGGCCCGAGCGCGTGCTGACGCTTTGATCGAGGATGTGCGGACGTTACATCAGCCCGGCGCAGGCGGGAATCGAGGGCATCCGGCATCCGGGTTTCACGCCGGTTGGCGGAGAAGCGGCCTACAGTGCGGCCGTGATACCGCCATCGACGATGAGCGTTGTCCCGGTGATGTAGCTTGCGTCATCGGAAGCGAGAAACGCCGCGGCTGCCGCAACTTCCTCCGGTCGTCCCTCCCTGCCCATGGGCGACATGCGCGCGCGGCCGGCATGTCGCTCGGCGGAATCTCCATACAGTTTCCGAACCATGGTCGAGTCGATCACACCCAGGGCCAGCGCATTGGCGCGGATGCCGCGATCGGCGTAACGCACGGCGATATGTCGCGTGATTCCCAGCTGCGCCGATTTTGTGACCTCGTAGGCCATGGAACTGCCTGACGAAGCCAGGGCGGCGAGCGAAGTCACGAAAACGAATACGCCGCCCCCGCGTTCGAGCATGCCGGGCAACACCGCCTGCGCGGTGACCCAGTTGCTGGTGACATTGACATCGACGGCCTGCCGCCAAGCATCAAGCGTCTGCACCCGGATGGTTTGCAGCTTGCTGATGCCGACATTGCAGACCACGATGTCAATGCGGCCGTATTTGGATTCCACTTGCCGGACGGTCGCGATGCAGGCATCGGGATCGCCGGCATCAGCCTGGATCGCCAGCCCGCCACCCATCGCCGTTACCGTTGTCTGCGCCGCCTCCAGGTGCAGGTCGCTGACCGCCACCATTGCGCCTTCGCTGGCAAGTCGCAGGGCGATGGCCCGGCCATTTCCCATGGGAATGCCGTCACCCGGGCGAGCCGGGCCGTCGGCGCCGCCGCCAACCACGAGCGCGATACGCCCCGCCAGGCGACTGCTCATTTCGAGTACCCGAGCGGCCGCCGCCCGCCGCTGGGCCGCAACGGCTCACCGAGGGGCAATGCCTTCAGCTTGAAGCGCTCGATTTCCTGCTTGGTTGCACTGCGCGGCATTTCTGCGACGAATTGGACATAGGTGGGAACCTTGAAATAGGCGAGCCGCCCGGCGCAATGATCGACGACGGCTTGTCCGGTGAGCTGGGCGCCAGCCTTGAGGACAATCACGGCCTTGATCTCCTCTTCGCTCATTTCGGAGGGAACGCCATAGACCGCCACTTCATCGATTCCCGGAATGCCCAGGAGGATCGATTCGACCTCGCTCACCGAAACCAGTTCCCCGCGCCGCTTGATGAAGTGTCCCTGGCGTCCGACGAACCACAGGTAGCCGTCCTCATCGTAGCGGCCAAGGTCGCCGGTATGAACCCACAGGTCGCGCCAGGTGTGCAGCGTGTGCGGGGCACGATTGACGTACCCTTTGGCGAGGATGTTCGGGAAGTTGGGCCTCACGAGGATCTCGCCCACCTCCCCGACCGGCAGTGGCATGCCCTCGTTGTCGGCGACGATGACGTCGTACCAGCCGCGAGGCTTGCCGGACGAACCGAATTTCTGCGGCTCCCCCTCCCACTCCACGCAGGAGAGCGGTCCCACCTCGGTCAGCGAATACATCTGCAGCGTGGTGACACCGAAGCGTTCCTGGAACTGGCGCCGGATCCGCTTCGATATCTCCTCGTCGCCACCCCAGCCGGCAATGGAGCGGGTCGCCGGGATGGAACGTGTGTCCTTTGCCGCGTCTCCGAGGAAAAGCGTCGCCGCCATCCCCGCATACACGTCGGTGATGCTGGCGTTGTAGCGGATGGCGGCATCCACGAATCGGCTGGCGCTCCACCAGCGCCAGAACGCGAAGACATGGTCATATAATAGGCACCACGGCAGGATGGTCAGTGGCGTCCAGGCGTGGGAGAACTGCATGACGGTGAAGAACGTTTCGCGCTTGCCGAACCGTGCCAACTCGTTGAGCCGCAGTCCCGAGGAGACGGCGTAGAACTGCGAGACCTCGATGCCCTTGGGCCGGCCGGAGGTGCCTCCGCTGTAGATGATGGCGAGGCTGTCGCTCGCCGCGGCTTCGCACTTTCCTTCGGCTCGCTCGGCGCCGACCCAGCCATCCGAGAACGCCGGCGCGTCGCCCCTGGCCGTCGGCGTGCAGATGACAAGCGGTAGCGCTGCCATCCTGGCATCGCCTGAGCGCACCTCGTTGAGGACCGTCTGCAGGTCATCGTCGAGCAGCACCAGCGCAGGCTGCAAGTCGTTCAGCGTGTAGGCCAGATCGTCGATGCCCAGCGCCACGTTGAGCGGGCACCACACCACGCCGTGCCGCGCGCAGGCAAATGCGAGTGCAAGGTGCCACGGCGATGGGTACATCAGCGCGGCAAGCCGGTCACCGGACTTCACTCCCGATTTCAGCAGCGCGGCGCCGATGCGGCGTGCCATGTCGTCGAGCTGCCCCAAGGTATATTGCTCGTCGTCGAACAGCGCGAACACGCTGTCCGGGTGCTCTGCCACCGCCCAGTCCAGCACGCCGCCGAGGGTGTCGGCGACGAGGTCGTGCCCCATGACATGGCGAATCACTTCGATCTCCCCGGCGTTCTATTGTCTTCTCGACGCGTGCGAGTGTAATCGACAATCTCCCGATAGCCGTCGATGACTGGACGATGGCTCGTCCCGTACTCCGCACGCAATCTGCTCCCGTCTAGCAGGTAGGAGAACTGGTGTTCCAGTCCGTCGGGGCGGGGCGCGAAGGTCACGCGCGTGTCTGGATTGATCGTGCTGGCAATGCCGACCATTCCTGCATAGGAAAGCGCATGCCCTCCCAATTCGTAAACCGCGTGTTTTGGCGGCGCATTGCGGGCATCGGCGAGTTGCGCCAGGGCCTTCGCTACGTCGTCTACATGTGCGAGGCAAAGCCTGGCAGCCGGATCGTAGGGCAATACGGTCGGGGTGCCCGATGCCGCTGCCAGCGCCGGGACGCAGACGCCAAACGCGCCTTCACGAACGCCCGGGCCGTACACCATGGGCACGCGAAGCGCAGCAACGTGCATCGCGTGGGTCGCATTGAAGTCCACCGCCAGACGCTCTCCGAGCAGCTTGGCGTGGCCATAGCGCGTCAGCGGGTAACAGGGGGAGCGCTCGTTCAGCAGGGTTTCCGCTCCGTGCGCGGATTGGGCGCCGTACACGCGGACCGAACTCGCAAAGACGACACGCCCGCATCCTGCCAGTCGCGCGGCATCGAAGGTGTTCCACAGTCCGCGGCACATGATGTCCATCTCGGTCGCGATGTCCGCGCCCCGCGCGTAGGCGAGGTTGAACACGCAAGCAGGGTTGACCTGCGCCAACAGATCAACCAGCGCTTCCCGGTCTGCCGTTGATGTGTTGGCCAGCGTTACATGCGCGCCGTAGGGCTCCAATCGGCCCAAGGTCGTTGCGGTCGGCTCCGCGCACACGATCCGGTAACCGCGCTCGATCATCTGCGGGGCGAGACGCGAACCGATAAAGCCCCGGCCTCCCAGCAACAATGCCACAGGGCGCTTTGAAACCGCAGGATCAGCCCTGTCCGCAGAGATCATCTGGCGGCAGATTCAAGAATCATGCCCAAGGGCGGACCGAAACGGTCGAACAACGGTTCTCCTGCCTTCACGCATTCTTCCAGTGAGGTTTGCGCTTGTGCAGAAATGCGTTGACGCCCTCCCGCTGATCCTGCGTGCCGAAGAGTTTCACAAATGCTTCGCGCTCCGGCTCCAGCAGGCTGTCCAGCGGTGCGCTGCGTGCGCCCTGGATGAGTTTCTTGCAGGCAGTAACGCTCAAGGGGCCCTGTTTTTCCGCGAGCATCGCCAGTTCCATCGCCCGGGCCTTCGCGCCGCCAGCGGGAACCAGTTCTTC